>USCF01000203.1 GCA_900553115.1 uncultured Alphaproteobacteria bacterium | reverse complement strand
TAATCTGGGTAGTTAATAAAATATCCAAAAGTGGTAAAACTGACTATTCTGATTTCAAGTTAGCAAACAGCAAGTTTTTATTTATATTTATGATATTTAGCTTTTTTATAGGCCTTTTTGCGTTCTTTTTGAATTTTACATTCCGCAGGATTAGCTTTGCACCATTTGTGCTCTTTTTCGCGTTCCATAGCTCTATATAGCGCCGGACGCATAAATTTACCTTGCCAAATTCCTCTTTTTTGCATTTTTGCCGTTTTTTCTTCTGCGGCATACCTATCACTAAGATAACTCACCGCCTGCCCTGCCGCCACCATTTGCCGGTTAAGCTCTAAATCATCGGCAAAGCAAATGCACAATTCACGTTTATATCTATCCGGATCAGACTCGCACTGACAAGTAATTTTTTTACCTGCCATCAAATTTTGCAAATATTTAAGCGAATCCTGACCGCACATATATTTTTGCTTATTTTCATCAAAACAATACTGTTTATATTCAGGCGCGTCGATACCCTCCAGACGAATACGCCTATTTTCATTTTCCAGCGAATCGCCATCAACCGCATGCAATTGGGCAAAAGCATTCACGCACAACCCCATTACCGCACAAAAAATCAAAAAAAATTTCATTAACGCCTCCCTAAGTTTTATCATAAGCCGTTATTTTTTTTGCGCAACCACAAATTTATTTACTTTTCTTTCATATAATCTTGTTAAGTTAGTCTAAAGATTTATAACTAATTTTATATAAGGTACCAATATGTTAAAAAAATTAGGAATATTGTCGGCGACTTGCCTCGCACTTTTGGGCTGTCATACAGTAGAGGAGTCAAAACCGGCTCCGGTTCCGGCTGTGGCGTTTCAACAGCCTACTATAAAAATGCCTAAATCTATCATTGTTTGCCGTGCTAAACAATGCGCTCCGGCTCAAGAAACAATGTCAAAAGAATATATTTACAATACCCTTTTGCATATGCTTGACAGCAACGCACGCAAAAAAGCGTTGGTCTGCGCTGCTGACGCCAATACTCACGCTTGCACAGAAGAATATGTTTCTATGCCAATCACCGTTGGTATCACTCCAGCTTATCTCTATATTGATGATGTGAAAATCACTGATGTATCTATCAGCCGTAAAAATACTTCGGCTTTGGATTTGATTTTAAACTGGAATATTTCCTATAACGGTCAAACTCCAATCTGCCGCCCGAGCAAGACTTTGCTTTATGCCAAAAATATCAACAATGTGATTATGGAAGACAACGGCTACAACTGCAAAATCACCACAATCGGCACCAGTACGGTTAAAACTTTGTTTGCCATAGACTATATTGATTTGGACTATGGTTATATTGGAGGTTTCTATTCTGTCGGCTTATCCGGTCCGGCGTTTGGCGGCGGCTCGGGATATATGATGCTGCGTCTGCCAGAAGAAATTTCGATGAATCCCAAAGATTTTCAAGTAAAAAAGGCTGAAACGAAAAAGGCTGAAGTTCAGACGGCTCCTGTTCCGTGCGAATTGCCATCTTGTCCAACCTATCAGCCGGAATATGTTCCTTGCGTCATGCCGGAATGTCCGACAGCAACAACGACACAGCCCTATACGACTGAAGTTTTGCAGCAACAGCCTGTAGCTGCTCCGGCTAAAGAACCGGCGCCAAATGTTGACACAATCATAAAATATAACCACGCGTCTCAAGACTATGACAAAGCCAAGGCCGCTATTGCTAAAAAGAAAAAAGAAGAGGCCGAAGCCGTGGATTATGAAGGAGTAAAAGTTTTTCCGGTTAAGCATAGCAACTTAGCTGCAAAACCTAAATCTCCGGACGATAAAAACGAGCTGACAGATTATCGGAAATATAACACTAAGCTGCCGCTTTATCGCTAAGTCATAAATTTTCAAAACGCCGTTTGACCAAAATGGCGTTTTTTTGTATAAACTCTTGCTAACTATAAAAAAATATGTTATTTTGTTGCTGTAAATATATTACCAATGGATTCATATTATGCCT
>USCF01000202.1 GCA_900553115.1 uncultured Alphaproteobacteria bacterium | reverse complement strand
TGATGTAAACATCAACCGTATGCCTATTAAAGGTCTTATTAGTAAAATATTTTATGACGCCGGTAAAAATTTTTCTGGTTCTACTACTAAAAATGATATTAGAAATGAAAGAATGCTGATTGCTATAAAGCATAGCAGCGGCGTAGAATTTGTGTTACAGCAAACAGCATTGTTTTGCAGTAAAAGAATCGTTGATAATCTAAAAAAAGGCGATGAATTTGCTGCCGGACAGCGCATTGGCTTTATTCGTTTTGGTGGATATGTAGATTTGTATTTACCAGAAAAAATTGAGCCGCAAGTTTGTATCGGACATAAAATCAGACGCTCCCCGTCTTGAAGGAGAAATAAGATAATGGTAAAAACTTATCAAAATAATCGCTCAACAACAGTGCGCAGCGGTATAAAAAAGAAAGCAATCGGTAAATTTAAGGAAGTTCCGTTTCGTAAAATGGCTCCTAATATTGTAACCTTGATGGCCTTGTGCTCAGGTGTTACCACAATCAAATTCGCAATTATACAAAACTGGACATTTGCAATCGTTTGCCTGTTTTTAGCTTGCGTTTTTGATGGTTTGGACGGCCGTGTGGCTCGTAAATTAAAAGCTTCGTCAAAATTTGGCGCCGAATTGGATTCATTATCCGATTTTGTTAGTTTTGGCGTGGCTCCGGCTGTTTTGATGTATCAATGGTGCTTAAATGGTATTCCGCATTGGGGTTGGATTTTTACTTTAATGTTTTCTGCTGGTATGGCTATGCGTTTGGCTCGTTTTAACACTATGTTGGAAGACGCAACTGTTCCTGAATATTGGTCACATTACTTTGTTGGTGTACCTGCGCCAATGGCGGCAGCTATTGCCGTTATGCCGCTGCTAATATCATTTGCTTATCCAGAATATGATTTTATTTTGCGTAACAAATATCTATGCAGTGCCATAATCATTTTGGTAGCCTACCTAATGGTTAGCCGTATTCCAACTTTGTCACTCAAAAAAACACGCATTAATGCAGACTATTTTTTGCCTTTAATGGTATTGTTTGCTTTGTTTGTAAGCTGTTTATTAACTCAGCCTTGGCTGACATTGGGATTGTTTACTTTGGCTTATTTATTAACAATTCCATTTACGGTTATCAAATTTTTGCATGACAAACGTGCCTATGAAAAAAACTTAAAAACAGATAAAACTGAAATTAAAGCCTAATTTAAGAAGACAAAAACAGCCTTAGTTATAAAACTAAGGCTGTTTTTTAGTTTAATCCAAATTATAGTCACGGGTGAAACTATAAATTTCAACATCACTGAAAACTTTAGGCAGAATAAAAGATGTGTACTTAGGCATTTGCATTTTTTCTATGTTCAACCTAAAGACTTTTTCGTCAGAATATTCTTCATGGAAATGTTCAAACGGATCCAATTTGCCTTTGCAAATCAGATTATAATCTTGTGCAAAAACTCGCAATATGTCACGCACAACATAATTAAGATACTGACGCAGCAAAATATTCATTTTTGGAGGAAGATATTCGTTAAGCAAATCATCTACTTCCCAAAACATTTGCATAGCCGGACTTTCCTTGTCAAGAGGCATGTTCTCATCACCATACCAAGGTCCGGGAAGATCAAATTTTATGGCCGATAAGCCAACATTCAGACAGTCATCCATATTCACGTGACGCTTGTATATACGCTCGGCAATCCTGCAAAGAATCATCATCAGCTTTAAGCGTTGCTCATATTCAGGAGTCTTTTCTCCTTTAAAAATGTGAAGACCAAGATAGCATCGTAAATCCACATTCAAGCCAGTATACCCATAATACAGCATAATCGTAGGCAAAAAAGAATCCAAGGCAGAAATAACAGCCTTATTGACAGTATCAATATGTTCTTGTTGTTTACTGTTAATCTCATCGCCAGCATCTACCTTTTTTTTGATATGTGCAGGATACTCTTTCTTTGGAACTTCAAAAAGCTTTTTTCCATTCAGAACCGCAGAAGTTATAAAGCCGATTTCGTTATTCTTAGAAC
>USCF01000201.1 GCA_900553115.1 uncultured Alphaproteobacteria bacterium | reverse complement strand
AGATTGGATAATGAAAATTTTGGTTGCTGATAATCAGGCTCTTTTTCGAGACGGAATTTCATTGCATCTGAAAGAAATTTTACCAGACGCACAAATTTATCAAGCCTCTAATTATATGCAGCTTATCAAAAACTTGACCGAAGAAAAAAATTTTGAACTTTTGATTTTTGATGTTGAAATGCATGATATGCAGTGGCTAGAAGCGATGGAACAAATTAAACAATCTGCTCACAATGCCAAAATAGCTGTCATTTCTTCATCTGAAGACTGGCGAACAATAAAACATATATTATCTGCCGGCGCTGACGGATATATTTCTAAACGCACAGATATTAAGGATTTTCAAAACGCCATAAAAGCCATTATTGCCGGAAAAACTTATATTCCGGAAAACCTAACAGATATAACTCCTATTAATAATCTAAGCGGCAAAAGCACCGGACTAAAAACTTTAACCAACCGGCAGTCACAGGTTTTGGATTTAATAGCTCAAGGAAAGTCTAACAAACAAATAGCTTTTGACATGGGCGTTTCCGAATCCACTGTAAAACTGCATATAAACGCTCTTCTGCGCTCTCTACACGTTAGCAACCGCACCCAAGCTGTAATTACAGCGCAAAAAATGGGAATTATTTAGAATCCTGTTTTGTTTCAGCGTCTTTCTTAGATTTTAACTGACCGCAAGCCGCTAAAATATCTTGACCGCGCGCCACTCTGACCGGTGCGGCAAAGCCGGCTTTTTCCAATTCGCGGGCAAACGCATGAACCCGATTATTTGAGCTTGGCGCAAATGAACACCCAGGCCACGGATTAAACGGAATTAAATTAAAACTAGCCCGCAGCTGGTATTTTTTCATCAAAGCGATAAGTTCTCGCGCACAGTCCAAACTATCATTAACGCCATTAAGCAACAAATATTCAAATGTGATATAGCGGCTGCCATCACCGTTTTGATAAGCTCGGCAAGCCTCCATAACTTCTTCAATCGGATAACGGTTATTAATCGGCATAATCTGGGAGCGAATCGCATTGTTTGGAGCATGCAAAGAAACCGCCAAACGAACGCCGGTTTGCTGCAAGGCCGATAGAATTTTTGGCGCAATCCCCGAAGTTGACATAGTCACCCGACGGCGTGAAATAGCAATTCCATCGCCATCTGTCAAAATCTGCAAAGCTTTGACTGTATTTTCCATATTGTGCAGCGGTTCTCCCATTCCCATAACCACAATATTAGAAAGATAACGCGTTTCATTGGTTGGACTAGGCCATTCACTGTATGTGTCACGCGCAACCATAAATTCGCTGACGATTTCTCCAGCCGTCAAATTTCGGGTTAATTTTTGACTTCCGGTATGGCAGAATTTGCAGCCAACCGCACAACCAACCTGCGTAGAAATACAAACAGCGCCCCTATCCTCTTCCGGAATATAAACCATTTCAACCCGCTGACCGTCTTTGAACTCCAACAGCCATTTGCGGGTTTTATCTGTTGACAGCTGCTCCGCCACAACTTTAGGACGGCTGATAGTGAAATTATCGGCCAATTTTTGACGCAAATCTTTAGAAAGATTACTCATTTTAGCAAAATCTGTTTCACCAAAATAATAAAGCCACTGCCACAACTGTTTGGCTCGAAACGGCTTTTCGCCGATTGCCACCAACGCCGCCTGCAGCTCTTCTTTGCTAAGCCCGATAAGTTCTATTTTTTCTGTCATAACTATTTTTTCTTACACTTTGCTGAAATTGCTTGATAAGCGCTGGAAAATCCTTTTAGTGAATAAGTATCTTTTGTCGTAGTGCCGCGGCTTGATTTGCCGTCAACAATCATTCTTTCTCCGCGTTTCATCGCCGCTATCAAATTGCGGTCCTCTTGAGAGCTGACCATCCAGCCTTTTGTACCTTCAGTAAAAGTATTTTTAAATGTTTTATCGCCTATTTTAATGGTAAACGGTGCTTTGGTATCAAAACTGTAGCCGGCAACAAAACTTACCTCGTCAAAAGTTTTTTCGGACGGACGATGAGTGATAATGGTATAGATA
>USCF01000200.1 GCA_900553115.1 uncultured Alphaproteobacteria bacterium | reverse complement strand
TGACAATAAATGGAGTGAACGCTACGTAAATGCATCTAGGCGTTATTTTAAAAATACGCATTAACAAAAATGCCCTGACTATTTGGTAGTCTAGGGCTTTTTTGTTGCAAAAAAATGAAATTTTTGCCACATTTTAACATAATAATTGCAGTTGAAATTTTCTCGTGATATCATTTATGATAATAGGGAGGTCAATATGCGTAACTTATATAATGCAATTCCACTGACAGAGGAACAAAAAATTGCCTATATCCGCGTATTGGCATATTTGGCGAAGTCTGACCGTAATCCAGATTACATTGAACGAAATTTTATCAGCAAATTATTGGATAGAATGCAGCTTTTACCGGATGTTTTGAAAAAAATTTATATTCCGCGCAATAATGAAGAGCTATACCGCGCTTTAATGCCAATTTGTACTCGAGCCATTGCCATAGATTTATTGCATTGTCTTTGGTTTGCCGCATCGGTTAACACCCTCATTTCAGATGACGAGATAATGATTATCCGAAAAATAGCGCAGATATTGCGAATCGATAATGATACACTTTTGAGTATTCACCACTTCGTGACTGACGAAATTATGTTTTTACAACACGCCCGCGAAGTGTTAGAAGCCGACGATATCAGATGCTGACAAAAAAACCCCTGTTTTTTGTTGTTACAGAGGCTTTTTTTATAACTCTTGATACTTTATTTTTTCACTACCACAATAGTTGGAACTTTTTTAGTAATTTCGCTGCGAGCGCTGACTTGCAAATTTTCTGCCGGAACAGACATTGTCAGCATATCACCAAAAATTTTGGCCGTGACATTCTGTGCGTGCTCTTGCGCCGTGGTATCCATAGGCATAACCGCCACAACCTCAAAACGCGAATCCGGATTATTTTTTAGAGCCTTACGCACAACTTGTTCCAGCTCAGCAAAATATTCAACATTTTCATCAGGGAAATCTTTAGAAAAAATTGTTCCGGCAATAGGTTGGGCTGGTTCTGCCACTGTTTTTGAATATTCCGGAGTCTTTGTTTTTAATGCGCTTTGCACACTGGCAGGAGTAGCCTTTTTGACTGAATTTTTAGCCACAGGCTTAGTTTTTGCCACAGGCTTAGTTTTTGCCACAGGCTTAGTTTTTGCCGCAGGCTTAGTTTTTGCCGCAGGCTTAGTTTTTGCCGCAGGCTTCGGCGCAGGTTGAACTGTTTCTATAACACCAATTTTTTTACCAAGTTTTACACGTTTTTTACTGGTGCGAATAGACTTGTTTTTAGCCAATGTTTTTTGCACATGCACCGGCTTAATGGTTTTAAATTCAGTTGTACCAGTATTTATTCCGGCCAACGGTGTAGATTTTATATAACCGGCAGCAACATCAACATTCAAACGGGTGATTTCGGCTCTAAACTGCTGAGCCTTGTTTTGTTCGTCCGCAATATTCATTTTTACGGCCGCCATCAAATCTGCATTAGTATTCTCTTGCTGATCCAAAGCCGAAGAAATAATATTCAAGTCAGCGTGATCAACATCATAGGCCCCTGGAATAGCGTATGTGGCGTTAACAGTAGATTTCAAAGCCGACAATTTTTCTTGCTGAGCAGCAACTTCTGAGGCAATCGTCGCCAATTGCTGAGTGCCATTTTCCAAAGTACCCAAGTTTTCTTGCGCTTTATTGAGAGCGGACACCAAATCTGGATTAGACGGAGTAGTTCCGGCTTCCAATTTAGCTTCTATCGTATTTATAATGGCATTATATTCCGAATCGGCCTCGGCGATAGATTGGTTTATTTTGGCCAGCTTTTGCGCGCTAGAATTAACCGAACTATGTATTCCGTTATATTCACGCGTAAATTCATTGACTTTTTTACCCACAAAAGAACCGCTGCTATTAGAAATATTCAGCACCGGAGACGGGTTGACACCCGGAAATTGAACCTCATTTGCCGCACATGCCGCTAACAAAAGCGCAGTAGCAGAAAGTAATGCAAATTTTTTCATTATATAAGCCTTATATTATAGTTAACTTTTCAATATTGCTCTATTTGTAAAGTGTT
>USCF01000199.1 GCA_900553115.1 uncultured Alphaproteobacteria bacterium | reverse complement strand
GTAAAGTTTTTTTAATAAGCTAAACACATTTATTTCTGCTGCCACACAAAATCGGCTAAGACTAAAAGCTCTCTACGGGCATAAACATCGGCCATAGACATATTTATAGTTTTAGCGCCAATCAAATCAGCCGCACCATAACCTTCCGCAATGTGCGTATAAGCCTTGCGTTGTTCCAGCGCCGGAGCTGATCTAAAGCCAAAACGGCGTGACTGCAGCACCAATTGATTGCTTAGTTCGTCGTTTTCGGAAACAACTTTATTTTCAACCACCACCCAATTCAGATATTTTATGCCGGCGGCGGCCTGATGTTTTTTTACATTCCAAACCAAATTTAAATACGAATCGGATGGCTGCCACAAAATATCGTCTGAGTTTTGCACAATTGTAATCAAGGTATGAGCCCGCGAAAAAACAGGTATAAAATCTTTATTTTGTTCTGTTTGAATGTCGGCGACAACCGCTGTCACATCGCCATAATTTTGAGCCAGCATATTTTCTTTTGTTATATTTTCCGGCATTTTCATAGTTGGATTATTTTGAATCAGTGCGGAGCGTTTTTGCAAAAAATCTTCTGCACTTTGCGAATATACGCCAACCTTGTAGCCATCACGCAGCAAAGCGGCAATCAGATTAAAGGCCAGCGTCGTTTTACCGGCGCCGACCTTAGGACTGCTTATTGCTATCAATGGAACATCTGTCATCAACGCTGAGCCATTTTCATTGCGCCGCTGTCGGCAGTAACCAGACAAGCTTGATTGCTGCGTTTCATATTGCGGCAAATTGTGTTAGCGTCGTTTCTTGCCAAACCAATAACCTTAGAACGGTATACCGTTTTGCTGGCGGCTTGAACTTTTTCTACTTTAATATCATGAACGGCGTATTTTTTAGCCAATTTATTTTTAACAGTCAAAGCATAATTGCGAGCGCGCTGATAATCGGAAAAGGAACCGACTTGCACGGCATAACGGCCATTCGACACAGCAGACGCGATTTGTGTTGCTTTAACAGCTGTTTTATTTTGCGCTTTGGCTAAACGAACATTTTGCGTTTTAGCCGGAGTTTTTTTCTGCACGGCAGCTACGCGTGCCGTTTTAGCTTTTATTACACCTTTGCCATTGATTTCGTTTGTGAGTGTTGCAACATCAACATCGCCTTTTTGCATGTGGACTAAACCTCTATCCATCATTTTTGAAACTTTTTTATCACGTTCACCAACGCTGTTATGTCCCATGGTTACGGCAATAACGCGTTTTCCCGAACGTTTTGCCGATGTAATAATGTTGTAACCAGAAGCTGCTGTATAACCGGTTTTCATACCGTCAGCACCAGCAAATGTTTTCAAAATATAATTATGTCCGCCAATAGTACGCCCTTTGTATTGAAAGCTCTTTGCCGAAAACCATTTATAGTATTGTGGAAAATGATGATATACCGCCATAGCCAAAATAGCCATATCGCGGGCTGAAGTTTTCTGTTGCTTATTCGGCAAACCGGAAGCATTTTTAAACGTGGTATGATTCATTCCAAGCTTGTGGGCTGTGTTAGTCATCAACACCGCAAAATCAGCTTCGGTCGGAGCAAAATGTTCAGCCAAAACAGTTGCACAATCATTGGCCGATTTAACGATAACCGCCATAATTGCGTCTTTTACGGTAATAGTTTCACCGGCGCGCACACCCAGTTTGGACGGAGAACGTCCGGCAGCCGTGCGCGAAACTTTCAATTTATCAGTCAGTTTAATATGGTTATTTTCCAAAGCATTAAAAGTGATGTATAAGGTCATTAGCTTGGTCAAAGATGCCGGATAGCGACGCTCATCAGCATTCATTTCATACATAACTTCGCCGTTAGCAGCGTCTATCATAATTGAAGAAACCGAAGCATTTGCCACGGCAACACGCAGCATAGCCAAAACACAAACACACAATAACGCAAATTTTTTAACCATTTCACCCTCTGGATTAATATATTATTTTAACAATACCCCCTAAAAGAAAACAAATGGTTAATATTAAGAAGTATTTTTGATAAAAGATTTTTATCGATTTTTTAT
>USCF01000198.1 GCA_900553115.1 uncultured Alphaproteobacteria bacterium | reverse complement strand
GCAGACCCAACTATCTATTTGAATAAAACTTTGGAAGACGATAGTTGCTTGCAGCAAAAAACATTGCGCCATGAATTGAATCATTTAGACAATGCTCATACTTTTTTGAAGGCCTTAGTTTTGGCCTTAAAAGCAAATATTTCCCAAATTATTATGGATACCGGCCCCGTTTTTGAGGAAAATTCCAACGTATACTTTTCGCAAATCAAAAGTTTTACCGATGTATATAATGAAAAGTGGAAGAAAAACGACGCCTTATTGGATAATTATGAAAATTATCATAAAGAAGCAAAAATCTGTCACTAAAAGTTATTTAGAGCAGAAGTTTTTTTCTAGATATTCCAAGCATTCATTAATGTTATCGGCAGCAATGTCGATATATTCGCAGCATTTGTCATTGGGTTTGCCATGGCAAAGGCGCATAGTTTTCATTCCGGCTTTTTTAGCAAATTCCAAATTTGAGTAGCTGTCGTCAATAAACAGGCAATCTTCCGGTTGATATCCGATTTTTTTGCAGAATTTTAGATAAACATCGGGGCTTTCATTTTTTTTGTAGCAGTCAAACTCTTCTACCGAATAAAATTTGCCGGCAAAAAAGTTATAAAGGCCTATGTGCTTTAATATGGCGTCACAAGCGTCATGCGAACTGGTGGAAAGAATATATTGCGGACAAGGAAGTTTTTCGATGCGTTGCAAAAGTCCTTCATAAGGTTTTATGGGGTGCAGATTCATTTCTTTGCGTTTGTGATAAGCATCAAACATATCTTTGGGAGAAATGCCGAATTTCTGCACAAAAATTTCACCGCCGTCGCGGTAAGTGCGGTATGATTCGGTAACCATGGCTTTAGCGGTTTGAAAATCCAAAGGTAAGTTTAAATCTTCAATGGCGGCTTTGGCGGTAATTTCATCTAATAAATCATGAAATTCCGGAGTTTCACGATACAAAGTGTTGTCTAAATCCCAAACGATTACTTTTTGCATTTTTTATTTCTCATAATTAAATCGTCTATAAAATTAGCATAAAAAGAAATGTGGTCAAGCTTAATGCGTCAAACTTTAAATTAAAATATTCGCACATATATAAACGGGGGGAGGATATTAAAATGAAAATGATAAAAAAGATTTGGCTTATAGGTATTTGGACAATGATTTCGGTTTTTAGCTATCATAGTTTTGATACTTCTGAAGATTATTTGCGTTCAGAAGATAGTCATACAAAGGAAGAGAGCAAGGCTTTATTTGAGAATAAACAAAAAAATAAAGATGCTGCCGACGCATCTTTATTTAGAGATAAAAAAGTTGAAACAGTAGATGAAAAGGTTATTTTGAAGCCAACTCAGCCAGTTTTTTATCAATCAGCGGAATAATAACCTTGAGCGAATCTTCTAACTGAAAGTTAGAAGTGTCAATTGTCACTGCGTCTGGAGCCGGTTTTAGCGGTGCGGTGCTGCGGTTTTGATCGCGATCGTCGCGGGCTTTCATATCGGCAAAGACTTGCTCAAAAGAAATTTTGTGTCCGGCATTGTTAAGATCACGGCAGCGGCGCTGAGCTCTGATAGTTAAATCGGCTATGACATAAAGTTTTAAATCGGCTTGAGGGCAAATAACTGTTCCGGTGTCGCGTCCGTCATAAATAACACCGTCGGCAGGCGTGCCGTCAGCAAAAACAGGGTTGTTGGCAAAGTTTTTTTGCATAGCGAGAAGAGCAGAACGTACTTGTGGATAAGCTGAAACTATCGAAGCCGCTTTACTGCCGACATCGGAACGAAAATCTTTGTTTGCAGATAAGGCCATCATTTTTGGAAAAGTCAGATTTGCAGCTATTTCGGCGGCTTTGTTTTCATCATTTAAATCATTACCATCCAAAACCATCTGCAGACCAACGGCGCGATAAACCATTCCGGTGTCAAAATAGGCCATTTTGTATTTTTTAGCCAAAGCCGCGGCGATTGTTCCTTTTCCTGAACCAGCAGGTCCGTCGATGGTGATAATCATTTTATTTCCTCCGATAAAATTTGAGATATTATAAATTAATTAACATATATGCCGTATACTTA
>USCF01000197.1 GCA_900553115.1 uncultured Alphaproteobacteria bacterium | reverse complement strand
TCACAGCAAGATCTTAGAAAACAGATAGGAGAAGACCTAAGTCCTAAAGACGGTGTTTATCAGATTAACATTCCTGACGAAATGAAAAATAAGCTGCAGGCAGACACTGAAGATCCGCTTTATAAAGAATTTTGCAAAATTGCAAAAGCTAAACACTTCAGTCAAGCTGACTTTGACGCAATTTCTAAAATCTACTATCAAAAACTTTATGATCAGCAGGAATTTGATAGCGAAGAATATATGAAAAAAGAAAGTGACGCGTTAAAAGCTAAGTTCGGCGATGATTTGAACAAGGTAAAAAGCCGTATTGATAATTTTATTAACAATTCCGGTATTACCGACAAAGATATGTTAAACGAATTAGCCTATATGCAGACATCAGCTTCAGGTGTTGCTTTGCTTGACTATCTGCTTAGCTTGCGCGGAGAGCCTATGCCTAGAGAAATCGGCTCGCGAGCTGGGGTTAAGAGCCGCGCAGAACTTGAAAAAATGATGAGCGACCCGGGATATAGAAATGGTACAGACCAGAAGTTAATAAATGAAGTAACCGCAGGATTTGAAGCATTATATAATGAAGAATGATTTTTTATCATAATGACAACTTTTTTGTTGACAATAAAAAATTGTTAAAATAGAATCAGCAATGAAAGACGGAAGATTAACGTCAGCCATTTTATAAATCGCCAACCGGTTGAGGTCAAATCCTTATAGGCGTATAAATACAGCGGTTAATCTTTTCCGGATTTCCCAGCGGCATATCCTTGCCAGACCCGTTGAGTACAGGCTCAATTTTGAACAAATTGAGAGATACTCAGCGTTTTTATTCCCAAATAAATCACAAAGTCATCTCTCAGAAATTAACTTTTTTAGAGAGGTTTTTGCTATGCCAACTGATATTTCCGTTGCTTTTATAAAGCAATATGAAAGCGAAGTACACCTTGCATACCAGCAAACAGGAACATTGCTTCGCAACACAGTTCGTACAAAAAATAACATCAAAGGAAAATCTACCACATTTCAAATCATCGGAAAAGGTAAAGCAGTAACAAAAGTTCGTCACGAAGTTATTGCCCCGATGAATTTGGAACACTCCAGCGTAGAAGTATTGCTTGAAGACTATTACGCTGGCGATTGGGTTGATAAATTGGACGAGCTGAAAACAAACATTAACGAGCGTCAAGCTGTTGTACAAAGCGGTGCATACGCCTTAGGACGCAAAACAGATGAGCTGATTATTGACGCATTAGATGACTCAACCAATGAAGTCGGCGACGGAACAAGTGCTTTAAGTTTAGACCTTGCACTTGACGCGTTTGCTGCATTAAATGGGTTTGATGTGCCTGATGACGGCAACAGATATGCTGCTGTTTCGCCTTTAGTATGGAACCAGTTGCTTAAAATAGAACAGTTTGCAAAATCAAACTATGTTGATGATAAACCATTTATGAAAGGTAAGGAATGCAGAAAATGGCTGGGTATTAACTGGTTAATGCATACCGGCTTACCTTTGGATCCTGAAGGCATAATAAGAAATTGCTTCTTATACCACAGCTCGGCAATTGGTCACGCTATTGGTGCAGAAGTAAAGACAGAGATGACTTACGATGGTCCGCATGCAGCACACTGGGTTAATAATATGATGAGCCAGGGTGCTGGATTGATTGACAATAACGGCATTATCAAACTTAAAGTAAAAGAAAAATAAACTTTTACGGGGGACGCCGACTGAATATTCAAATAAGGCGGTGCGTTAGGATTACGTTTTTCCCGTCCCCCTATTTTTTTAGAGGTTACTCATGGCGAGCGGAGATAACGACATCAATATTTGTTCTCGTGCCTTAATGGCTATTGGAGCAAACAGCATTACATCTTTTGAAGAAGGCACTACCGAAGCACAAGCGGCCAACAATAAATATGAGACCGCAAAAAAAGATTTGCTAGCAATTTATCGCTGG
The DNA here is from genome assembly GCA_900553115.1 of uncultured Alphaproteobacteria bacterium. Classification (GTDB taxonomy): domain Bacteria; phylum Pseudomonadota; class Alphaproteobacteria; order RF32; family CAG-239; genus RUG410. The sequence continues at coordinate 148 of USCF01000197.1, read as the reverse complement.
ACTTTTAACCAAAATGAAACTTTTGCAGCTCGCTTAAACAGCGATAGTTTAGCCATATATAAATATCTTTATGAGCTTCCTCTTGACTGCTTGCGTGTAATGTCAGTAAAAGAAGATGGAATTTCTCAGCCATATACTTGGCGGAATG
>USCF01000196.1 GCA_900553115.1 uncultured Alphaproteobacteria bacterium | reverse complement strand
CAAATTTTATCTTATTTATAAATAAAAATAATAAAATAGCAACCGAAGCTCTTGATTTCTTAAGAGAATTACAAAAGCAAAGAAATCATCCGTTTTAGTATATTTGTTCAGGACATAAAAAACCTTTGCGCGCGTTGTTCCCTCAGGGTTAACCTCTTTTGCCTTTATATTTTAGTTTGTACCTATTTACAACTCTTTTGTTTTAGTTGACTCTTAAAAATTGCATGATAATAACAGAACATAATTAGAACAAAGAGGATAAAATGCGCCAGCACGTCATAGCCTTAGTCGATTGCGATTGCTTTTTCGTTTCCTGCGAACGGAAGGATAATCCCGATTTGCAAAGCAAGCCGGTGTGCGTGATGACCGGCGCGAGCAGTAAGGGCATAATCATGTCGCGATCCAAAGAAGCTAAGGCGCTCGGGATTAAAATGGGCCAGCCGTATTTTCAGGTTAAGCCGAACTTTCCGACCGCGATTTGTATTCCGGCGCGCCACCACCGCTATACCGAGATTTCCAAAGAAGTAATGGACATGATTAAGACGTTCAGTCCGGATGTGGAAGTAACTTCGGTTGATGAGGCGTTTATTGATTTGACCAGCCTCAATAAAGTCTATCAGTCCACTTATACCGACATTATAAAAAATATCCGTCAGACCGTATGGGATAAGGTCGGTATTCCCGTATCTATCGGCTTAGGTACCTCCAAAACGCTGGCAAAACTTGCTCCCGACAAAGCTAAGAGCAACAACGGGATATTTGTGATTCCGCCCGATAAAATCTTGGATATTGTGGGCGAAATGCCGATTGAGGATGTCAGGGGTATCGGGCGCAAAAACAGCGAGCACATGAAGTTCAGCGGGATTTTTACGATTAAGGATTTTGTGGAGAAAGAAAACGGCTGGATCAGAAAAGCCTTCGGCATAAACGGATTAAATTTGAAAAGCGAGCTGACCGGTGTCGCGACATCTTTGGTAAATAACGACCCCACCGCCCCGCAGAGCATACAGGTTACCCGCAGTTTTGAGGACTTTACGCAGAGTTTGGAATATTTGGAACATGAGCTGAACCGGCACGTTCATGAGGCATGTCAAAAATTGCGACGGTGGAACGGCTTTTGCTAAAGGGTAGAAGTCATGCTCCGCACCAAAGACTTCAAATATCTCGCCATCGAGGCAAAACTGCCCAACCCGACAAACGGCGACCAGGAAGTTCGCATGACCGCTATAAACCTCTCGAAACAACTCTACCGCCCGAATTTAATTTACCGCTCAACCGGTGTAACCCTAACGCATTTGACCTACGGCGAAGTGCAACAATCGCTGTTTGAGGAAGTCAAACCCCACGACGACAAACTCTCACACCTTGTGGACGAGCTTGAAGCCAAATTCGGCAAAGGGATTGTTAAAACCGGGGTGTAATTTGTTGTAACCGGAGAAAATTAACCATATGATTTTAACTTCAGAACAAAATTATCTTCTGTAAATATAGTATTCCATTGACACAAATAAGTTGATTTAAATTTCGAGCGAAAAAGATGCCACTTTAACTTCCCTGTGAAATGACAATAATTACCTTTTGAAACGTCAGGCAGATATATTAAAAGGTAGCATTTGTCACACTTTTTAAGGTAATTATCAATTTTTTTGTTCTTGTTATCAATCTTCTCCTGAAGCTCATCAAAGGGATTTTCTTTACTGTAACATTCATTATTAACGGCGCAATCAAACTTACCATCCATGTCAGGAAAAGCGGTAATCGAAATATTAAAATATTCATCTTGAACGTTTATACTCTCTTTAACGAAGCAGGGCCACCGTTTTAGATTCTCGATATTGCGACTTATTATATCTTCTATACCAGATTTTATCTCTTTTTTATTATAAATATCCCAAAATCCAGGATTGTATGCGGCTTCCATCATTTCTTTGTATGTTCGAGCACACCATTTTCGTTTATCCCATTTATCAATTAAAATTGAAATGTTTAACCCATATTGCTTTTGAGCATATTTACAAGCTTGATTCCCAATTGTCATTAAATGCTGTAAAGCTCGACCATGCATACTTTTAACAATAAACTTTGTTATTTCTAAGCCTATTTTTTGATTATTTTCT
>USCF01000195.1 GCA_900553115.1 uncultured Alphaproteobacteria bacterium | reverse complement strand
ACGCTCTTGGCGGTGCGCTCCGCTATCATGGTCATCATCTTGTCCCGGAAGCTGTCGCCCACCGAATCGGCCTTTACGTCCAGGAAGGTGTAGCTCATCTTATAGCCCTTGCTGGTGGAATCGTTTACCACGAGGCGCACCTTGGTGGATACGCCGAGCGTCTTCACCGTGTCCTTGCCGTCTACCTTCCACTCATTCTCATAGATCCAGTATTCGCAGGTGTCGCCCTTGCAGAAGTAGGCCACCACATTCACCACCGAGTCTTCGCCGGCTGTGCCGTTTGCTAAATGGGTGTAAAATGGCGGCAAAATTCGGCTAGGCGTTTTAGAATCTTTTTGCGCTGATATTATAATCCGTTTTGCGGTCTGCATCTTTTTTGAATATATCGGTAAAATAGTCAAGTTTCCGGCTTTACCATAGAGAATGCTGCAAATTTGCGGTAAGGCTTCGGCTCTGTTTATCATATATATTTTACCAAAAGGTTTTGCCATTTTTAGGCAAAATTCAAGCCAATGCTGCAAATCAAAATTTGTATGGTTGTGGGCTGTTGCCTTGCTTTTATTAGGTGACGGCAAGTCATGTTCGCTGTAGGGCGGGTTGGTGACAACGGCGTCAAAAGAGCAAGGTAAAAGCCCATTATTTTTTGCGCCCAAGCGGATATCGGCATTTTGAAAATGCAAATTGGTATAATTGTTGCTTTGTGCGCTAAAGTTTGACAAATTAGCTAATTCTGGTTGTATTTCTAAACCGGTGATTAGGGGATTTTGTTGTTTTAATCTTTCTGCCAAACACAATGAAACAGCTCCGGTTCCGGAACCGACATCAAGAATTTTTCCGTATTTGGAAGCAGATACAAATGCGGCCAGCAAAACTGCATCGGTTGATGCTCTGTATCCGTTTACGGGTTGAAATATTTTTACCTTTTTATCTAATAAGTAGTCAGATGTGTGTTCTGGCAGCATAATTTTTCCTTTTATATAAAAAAACTCAGGAGCCTAAACCCCTGAGTCAAATCAATTTGTTTTCAAATTAATCATTTGCGTTAGGGCAAACTTTAGCCTGCTCGGCATTAAATTTGATAGCTGCTTCGTCAGCTTCGGCGTCGCTGCAAATAGCGCTTTGAGGGCATTCGGAAATGCAAACTCCGCAATCAATGCAGGTATCCGGATCTACAACATACTGTTCTTCGCTAACGTGGAAAGCGCTAACAGGGCAAACAGAAGCGCAAGTACCGCATTTAACACAGTTGTTATTTACTACTGAAGGCATATTTAATTCTCCTTAAAAATTTTATATCAGCAACGTTAATCTAAAAACATTTATGGATAAAAGCAAGTGTTTTTTAGCTTTCACGCCCATTTTTATTTTGTTTGACCGAAACTGCAAAATAAGTTTGTTTATTCTTTTTGTTTAAAAAGACAGGGGTCAAATAAGAAGGCAAAATATCGGCAACGCATTTTTCATCTTGTTCTGCTTTCATCATATCTAAAGCCTGAGCAGTCAGCTGCGGATCATCGTTGAATTGTGGCATACCGTTTTTCATCACATAATCTGGACGAGCTTTATAGCGTTTAACTTTTCTTTTTCGTCCTTTGATTATTTCTGTGGTCGTAACCGGAACTTTTTTCATTTTGGTAGAACCATCAGGATTCTTTTTGCATACCAAGCATTGATCAAGAGTTAAATTATAGCAGCTTACCGGTTTGAAATTAACTATTTCCTTTGGATTAAGTTTATCTTTTAAAACCAAATTCAGCATAAAAAATCTTTTTGGAATGCCGGCGTCGATATTCCAGATAGCCAGACATTGACTTAAATATTTGTTTGATTTGTCAGAGTTTAGGGCTTCAACAAAGCGGGAATCTTCAAATTGTTTGTTGGCTATATAGGCAAAGCTTTGGGTAACAAACATTTTCTTTTCATTAAGTTTAACTTTTACAGCTTCCAAAATCTTTGGCAGCATACAAAAATAAGAAACTCTTGCAACTTGTTCCATACCTTGTTCTTTGGTAACAGATTGTCCTACCTGCACAAAAGCCGAAACTTTGCCGGTAGTTCCTCTTTTTTCCAAAGGCTGTCCTTTTTCGTCCAAATAATTTGTGCAGCCGTATCCTAAAGTTATAAAACCTTTATTATCAT
>USCF01000194.1 GCA_900553115.1 uncultured Alphaproteobacteria bacterium | reverse complement strand
ATTCTTACGGCGACAGCTCTATTTTGAAATGTATAAATAAAATTTAAACTCTTTTGTTTTATACTGCCGGATAATGGAGGAAAAAGTGACAGAATCCGTATCCGACAGTTTAAAATATGTGATGTCGACTATAAAAAGCTCTTTCTTGCCGGCTCTATTTTTTGCCGGCGGATTGATAGTTTTTTATGCGCAAAATCCGTTTGCAAATGATATTTCACTTTCCTTGCACACCGCTTTCTATATTTTTGCTTTTTTAGGAATTTTATTGTTGGTTTTAGTCAACCAGTCCAAACCTTTTTTCAGTTTTATAGCTGGAACGATAAGTTATGTATTTTTAAATCTTTGTAAAAACACATATGGTGCCGACTATCAATCCAGCGCAGAATATTTATGGCTCTGTTTTATCTTGCCGCTTGATTTGCTGCTGTTTTATTTTTTAGAGCCGCGCAAACTGCAAAGCCGCAGCAGCTTTTGGCTGGCGGTGTTTTTGTTGGCACAGCTGACATTTATTCAGCACTTTGGAGATATTATTAAAAACATTCCTTACCTTGATGTAAATTTTGGCAGTATGCCTATGGAAGCAACAGCACTGTGGCTCTTAATTTTAGCACCTATTTCCATAGACATAAGTTTCAAAAACACCCGCATAAACACCGGACTTTTTTATGCCGACAGCTGCCTGTTTATGGGACTAATGTATTCAAACACTGCTTCCGGCGTCACTATTTTCTTTTTAAGTTTTGCTTTGATTTTATGTTGCACCACCGTTTTGAATTTATACAATCAATATAACTACGACGTTCTCGAAAACGTGGGCAGCTACAACTCCTATTTAAGCCACGCTAACAACCGTTTTCCTTATAAATATACCATTGGTTTGTTCAGCATTGACAACCGCGATAAGTTGCAAAAAGTTCTTGGAAATCAAAAAATGCAAGAACTGGAACAAATGCTGGTCAATCGTATCCGTGAATTTTCTTATGATGTAACTGTTTATCGCTATCAAGTTCCATCTGAACTGATTATGGTATTTAAAAATGAAGACGCCAAACACACTATGGAATACGTCGATAATATCCGCCATGTTGTTGCCGCCTCGGAATTTATTTTTACCAACGGCAAAAATATAAAAATAACCATTTCTGCCAGCGTTTCCGAAAAAACGCGGCTTGATTTGAACGCCACCAGCGTTACCACTCGGGCGCACGATGCCTTGCAAAAAGCCTACCGTTTTAATTGCAATATTGTCACTAAAGCTTAATTATTTTCAGGTTTTGCCCGAACTAACAAATATATACCGCCTAAAAAAGCCGGAATAGAAAGCAATTGTCCCATCGTTAGACTTCCCCATAAAAAGCCTAACTGAGCATCAGGTTCTCTAAATTGTTCCACTGCCGTGCGGCATAAAGCATACCCCAAGAGAAACGCACCAGAAACAAAACCACGGCGTTCACGACACCACTTATTGCACCATAGCAAATTAAGCACAATGAACAACAAAACACCTTCCAAACAAGCTTCATACAGCTGTGACGGGTGGCGCGGCAAATATCCGCCGTGCGGAAAACGTACCGCCCAAGCAACATCTGTAACCCGCCCCCAAAGCTCATCGTTGATAAAATTAGCCAAACGTCCTAAAAAAATTCCCACAGGAACCAATGGCGCTGCCAAATCTGTTAAACGTAAAAAAGGAAAATTTATCTTCCGTGCTGCGATATATGAAGCAATAATAACGCCGACAATGCCGCCGTGAAAAGACATGCCGCCATGCCAAACCGCAAAAATTTCCCAAGGATTGTTCCAAAACTGACCGCTGCCGTAAGCTATCACATATCCCAAACGTCCGCCCAAAATTATACCAAGGGTAACATAAAACACCACATCTTCCAAATTGTTTTGCGTCAAAGGTATTTGATACTTTTTTATACGTTTAGCCGCCAGCCACCAAGCAAATAGAATACCCAACAAATAAGCCATGGAATACCACCGCAAAGCAAATGGTCCTATTTGAAAAATAATCGGAGAAATCTCCGGATATGCAAAACCTGTCATTTTATTCCTCTATTTTCACTATTGCTTAAGAGTATATTAACAAAAAACAGATAATCCACACCTAAAAAAATTTATAAACATAAAAAATTTTTATCACTTT
>USCF01000193.1 GCA_900553115.1 uncultured Alphaproteobacteria bacterium | reverse complement strand
AAGTAAGATTTTTTTGCAGTGTACAAACTAGTACATAAGAAAAAATCTTACAAGCAGAAAGCCATTAGACGAGTTTCTTCTGGATTTTGACACGCGTAACCCTCATATTATCAACCGCTAAAATTTCGTATTGACAATACTCATCTTCAACAATGTCGCCAACTTTCGGTTCGCGTCCGACAAGGGCAAAAACATAGCCGCCGACGGTGCTTTCTTCTGGTTCATAATGCGGAAGTCCCATACAGTCAAAAGCGTCTTCCACCAAATAAAGGCCGTCAAATTCGCAAGATTTATCATCAATTTTTTTGATAGGTTCAATGGTGGCGTCATCATGTTCATCGCGAATATCGCCGACAAGCTCTTCCAAAATATCTTCCATAGAAATCATACCGGCAGTTCCGCCGTATTCATCAACCACAATAGCCAAATGAATATGTTTGTGCATCATCTGGTGCAAAATATCGGAAATAGAGTGATTTTCGGGCACAAACAGAATATTGCGGGCGATATGGTTCAAAAAGTCTTTAGCGTCCTTGTCTTCGGGATGTTCCAAAATATCGCGGATATGCACCATACCGATGATGTGATCCTTATCTTTGTCACACAGCGGAAAACGGGTATGATTATGCTGCCGTACAAAATCCATAACTTCGTTGTAGCTGGAGTTTTTGTAGATACATTTCATATCCTGACGCGGAATCATAATTTCGTGGGCGCAAGTTTCAGAAAAGCAGATTGCGTTTTGGATAATTTCGCCCTCAGTATCATCGATAATACCATCTTTTTGCGACGCGTCGATAATCAGTTTAATTTCTTCTTCGGAGTGGGCGTCGCCGTTTTCGTTGCTAGATTGGATACCCATAATTTTCAAAATACCGATAGTCACATGGTCAAAAACCCAAATAAACGGTGAAAATATATGGTTAAAAGTATAGAGAGCCGGCGCAATAGCTAAAGCATAGCGTTCGGTGTCCTGAATAGCCAGCGACTTTGGCACCAGCTCGCCCAAAACCACGTGAAACAGGGTGATAAGGCTGAACGCCACGCCAAAGCTAAGAGAATGCAGCAACACCGGATTATCGCTCAAAAACGAGCCAAACAGCACTTCCAAAAGTTTAGAAACCGCCGGTTCGCCAATCCAGCCCAAACCCAAAGAGGCCAGCGTGATACCCAGCTGAATAGCGCTTAAATAGGTGTTTAAATGGTCATTAATTTTGAGGCCGATTTTGGCGCGTTTGCTACCATTATGAGCCAACTCCTCCAATTTTGTGCGGCGAATTTTTACAATAGAAAATTCAGAAACTACAAAAAACGCATTGAAAAAAACTAAAAGAAAAACCAAAAACAGATTAAAAACATACACAAATATGGGACTACTCATAATTTATTTTTTAACTACCTCAAATTTATTAAAGATAAATTGCAGTGTAACGACAAAACAAGCGCTTGTCAATCAGATTTATATCATACCGACAAAAAAATAACGCCCTGCAAAAATAGCAAGGCGTTTGTTTGTTCCAAGTTCTAGAACTTGTATTTAGCGCTGACATAGCCGGTATGGTCTTGATAATGGCTGCGGAATTTGCCCTCGTAACCAACGCTGCTTTCCACATCTGGTGAAAGGTAGAAAGTCACGCCGGCGCCGGCTTCCACGCCAAAGCGGTTCAGACGCTGTCCTTTTACCACATAGCCTTGGCTGACATCTTCGGCTGTTTTTACCAAACTGATGATATAATCGCCGGCTTTATTCGCCTTTTCAAAACGATACATGTTGCCATCGGCAACGCATTGGACATTGCTACCGCAATGGCGTTATGGATACTCGGGATTGGCACATCCTGTGGGGTGTGGTGGCAAGAATGACATCAACAAAATCCTAACCAAAGCAAAAAAAAGCAGCCTGTTTTTAGACAGACTGCCCGGAGGTTTACTTGATGTTTAACATTTTACCTTGAAAATTGATGAAACTTCACAAACGCCGAAATTACTAAATCTGAATTTGCTTCTGTTCTACCTTGTGCGACCAAAGTAGTTTTTTGTAACTGATAAGACATATCCGTGGAATATAATGTTGCAATATCCCGCTTAGACGGACGTTGTCTTGGCGTGTGAACATCTCCCAATACAAGGCTGTCTTTTGAAAAATTGGAGTGCATATTATTCATAAGCCACCTCTTTTAATATCAACGACAATACTATATTTATCACACTTTT
>USCF01000192.1 GCA_900553115.1 uncultured Alphaproteobacteria bacterium | reverse complement strand
GTTCTATAAACGTTTAAATACACCGTTCTCCGGCGCCGGAAAATACGAAATAAACTCAGGTGAATTTTTTATACTGTCAACTCTGGCAAACATCGGGCCTTTATATAAAGATATTTCAAGCTGGCGCAATTTATCTTCTGTACTTTCAGCCAAAACCAACACATCTCCGCTAGGTAGATTACAGACATAACCTGAAATTCCACCAATTTCAGAAACGCGGCGCAGGGTCCAAAAGCGAAAACCGACGCCCTGAACCCTGCCGCTGATTAAAAAGCATTTTAACATTATTTTTTACCGTGCAAAAATTCTTCTATTTCTAAAAGTTCATTTTTCACGCATTGACGTCCTCGTTCAGCCTCTTCATCAACTCCCCACGACTTACTTTGATATAATTCTTCTAAATAAGCCAGCTCAAAAGCCTCAGAAGCTGTTATTTTCTTTTCAGCAAGGGCAAGAGCCAGTAAAGGAGATTTTAGACGCACAGCGGCCAAATAATAAGCCGTAAGCGTTTTTAAGCTCATTTTTTCTAAAATTTCCGTAAAGCCTGCGCGATTATTTTCATTTTGCGGCGGCGGAGTTAGACCGTCTGTTTCTTTTAAGGTGATTTTGAAACGATTATTAAGCCATTTCAAAACCGGAAGCCATTTTTCAGTTTGCATTGATTTAACGTCATCGTTAGCACTCCAAAACAAAATCACATCTGTAAAAGAAAACTCCACCAGTTTTTCGATAACTTCAGAACGATGCTCTTTTATTTCTTTTTCTGCTTGCTTAAAGTCCAGCATTATTTTACCAAACCTTTCAAAAGACTGCCGGCTTGATTGCCTAAATCTTTTACCGCAGCTTTAGTATCGGTCAAAGATTTTTTAACCGCGTCTTTAGTATCTGAATAGTTTTTAGACGCATCATCTTTAACACCGCCTTCTGCAGCTTTAAAATGGTTGGCATATGATGTTCCTTGCAACGCGGTGTGGCATGGAGAAGAATCTGCGCTCAAAATCATATCTCCGGCATTATATATGCCGCCGGTGGCAATAATACCAACTACAGCTTTTGCTGTCTGAGTTTTATTTATTCCAACGCTAGGTTTTGACATAGTGCCGCCAATACTCAGTAGTGAGCCTAAAACCGATGATACATTGGTATCATTGATACGTCCGGAAAACGGCTGCAAATCTAAATCTAATTTTTCAGTATAAAGATTGGCGTTTCCATCTACAACAACATAAAAATCATTGGCATCAACCACTATTCCTTTAGGAAATTCAGCTACACCTTTTTTAATATCACTGCGCACAACCGCACAATTCAAATTCAAATCTTTATTGACTATATTCAGTTTCAAATTATTCAAAATTTGGACAATGATATTACCTTGCAGGCGTTCCAAACTCTTAATATTCATAACCGATGGATCAATAATGGCCACAACTTGACCATCCATATTGGCCAAATATTGATCGGTGTCAGAACCAGAGGTGTTAAGTTTGATATTAAAATCAGTTTTGCCACCATTTTTAACATACAAAACTTCATTGCCTGAATCCGCAAAATCTTTGTTTAGTTTTTGTAAAACAATGCTATTTCCGTTTAAATCAATATTCATATTTTTGGCGTTAGCATTGAGGATTAGCATACCTTTAACAACACCATCACCGCCGCTGATATTTTTTATATCAGCTTTAAATACACCGTTTTTCAAAGCTAAATCGGTTAAAATATTTGTTAAAGTCATGTCCGGCGTAATATTAACTGTTTTCAAATCAATATTAACATCAGCATTTACAGACTTTAAAACATCATATGGAATTGTAGTATTTTTTATTAATTCATTAGCTTGCGCTTCTGAAATTAACCAGTTATTTTCAGCTGTTTTTGCTGAGCTAAATTCATACACATTCAAATTATCACTGTCGGCATTCAGCTTTAAATACGGTGTTTTACCGGTTAAATCAGCTGAAACATTACCATTGATTTTATTTGTTTTATAAGTGATTTCATAAGTACCTTCAGAAGTAAGGCCTTTAGTAATTCCCTTAACTCCACCGGCATAATTCAAAGTATAACCCAAAGCATTTACCTGTAGTTTGGCGTCAACATCATTATATTCTGAATCTTGAATAGACTTAAATGATGACGTTGTGCCGTTTCCGGTAATTTGAATACCAGAAACCACCGTATCAAAGCTTAAATTAATTGGAGAGTCAAAACCATCTGTGCCTACAGCCAAATCTTTAA
>USCF01000191.1 GCA_900553115.1 uncultured Alphaproteobacteria bacterium | reverse complement strand
TTGGGGTGAAGATATGCAATTTATAGCCGAGTATACGGTGGATGAGATGGACTTTCTCAGCTTTGTGCGTATAAACCGCTATATACGCGGCAAGGTACCGCGCAGGCTCATAACCTTGCAAATACCCCAGACGAAAAGGATTTGGGAAAATTAAAGCGTCTTTGCACGGATATTCTGCAGCCTGTCCGCGATCACTTTGGCCAACCGGTAAGGATTCGTTCAGGCTATCGCTCGGCCGAGGTCAATGCTTTGCTCAATGGAGCGCCTAATTCGCGCCACACCATGTGCGAGGCTGTCGACTTTAGAGTTTCGGGCGTCAATTTGGCAGATGTCTGCGATTATATTGCCAAAAACCTAAAGTTTGATATTTTGCAGCTGGAGTTTCCTAACAACGACAACACGCAAAACGGCTGGGTTCATGTGGCTTATAATCCTTACGGTGAAAACCGCAAGCTTAACTTGCAAACTTTTGCGGCGCGTAAACAGCTGATGCTGTCTAAAAACTTTAGTTTGTATGAACTCACGCACTCCAACACTGCTGTGGCTCGCAAAATCTATAACTTGCCTGACGAAGCCGGAATTGAACGCTTACGTCAAGTTTGCGAACACATCTTGCAGCCCGTGCGCGACCATTTTGGCAAACCGGTCCGCGTTAGCTCCGGTTATCGCTCGCTGGCATTGAATACTGCTATTAAAGGAGCTAAATCCTCACAGCATATGAAATGTGAAGCGGCAGACTATGAGATTGACGGCATGAGCAACCGCGATTTGGCTAAATGGGTGGCAGATAACTTGCAGTTTGATCAGGTTATTTTAGAGTTCCACAACAACCCTAAAGACCCAAACAGCGGCTGGGTTCACACTTCTTATGTGGCTCCTCCGCGCCAAAACCGCAAGCAGCAGCTGACCATAAACAGTCGCGGCACCCGCTTGGGTATCGCCTAAACACAAAAAAGACTCTGTATTTTCATACAGAGTCTTTTTTCTTACATTTTACAGGCAATAAATGCGATGTTTTTCATCTTTAGCATCTTCCGTCAGTCTTGGCACATATTCCTCAAGTGTTGGAAAATGCGATTGTTTACAATAGCTGATAGCGTCTTGCATTACTTGATAACGTTCTGCCGAGTCAAAATAGCAATCGGCATAAGTTTTAGACATGCGCATACACAAAACCGGCATAGAAAGCTTTACGTTTTTTTGCAAAAGCGGATGTGTATCCGGACGTTTACCCGTCAATAAAGAAATAAAATCTTTACTGCTCAGTTTTTTTGCTTCGGTCTGATTACACAAACAAGCTTCACGGCAAATATCCGCCAACAGCACTTCTGCATTCAGTTCCGGATATTCAGCCAAAACAGCCTCTTTGCCCACCGCTAAATAGCTATGCGACAAAAGTTCGCGCAACGGCTCAACCTCTTTCATCTCCAGCAGTTTTTTCACAATTTCACCCGGCGCCGGATAAAGCACGGAATAATAGCTCAACACGCTTTGCAGCAGCGGACGATGCATTTTGCGCTCGGCAACATTCCACACTGTTATATCCAGCAGTTTTAATTGCGTATCAACATCTATCAATGCATTCGGTTTTTCGGCAACTGCAATGGTATTGAGCGCTGTTTGCAGATGTTCATAACTAAAAAACGGCAAATTTAATTTTTGCGCGTTTGTTGTTATATCTATCAGCAAATTCAAAACTTTTTTACTCAAAGGAAAACGTTCCAAATAAGACTGAATATTATAAAACAACGCCTCAAGCTCTTCGTGATGAGCCTGCGCTTGTCTAAGCACATCAGAAGCAGGGCCTACTTCAGTCTCATTTTGCAAGAGCAAAGATGACGAAGTGGCAAGCACCGGCCAATTGTACCCCTTCAAAACATACTCTGTAGTGAGCTGCATCAGTTTTTGTTCTGCTTTAACACTCAAAGCATGAGGCAAATGCGAAAACACCATTGTTTCTTGCTTGACTTTTTCAAGTATAAGCTCTTCAACTTCTGGCTCAAACGGTTCGTCTTGTCTTTGCTCAAAGTACAAATTCCACAAATTGCTGCCATAAATCCAATCGCCGTAATCTTCCAAACATTCTGCAATCTGACTGCCAAAAAGATTTTCCCACTGCTTTACTATGATTTTTTCTGCCATAGCATCTACATCTTTAACGTACTCTTTGCACACAGCCGCAAAATCAGCAGAAGTCAGACGATTGATTTTAGCGTAACTCAGCATTCTGAAATAATTGAACTTAGCCATAAAAATAAATTTAAATTAATAATATGATTATG
>USCF01000190.1 GCA_900553115.1 uncultured Alphaproteobacteria bacterium | reverse complement strand
GAGCAGTCTTTCTATGTACGCTTCTGTCGTCGCGACATTCAGCTGATGGGCGTTTATGTAGTCGATTATCCGCAGGCGCTGTTCGACCGAGTCGATCTTGAGCAGTGCGCGTGCATGGCGCTCAGTCAGATTGTAGGCGAGAATCTTTTCCCGTTCCGGCGCGGTGAGCCGGAGTATACGTAGCTTGTTCGCCACGAACGACTGCGACATTGAGAGCTGTCTTGCGACTTCCTCCTGAGTGAGATCGTAAATGTCGATGAGCGCGGCGATCGAGCTTGCCTGTTCGAATATATTGAGGTTTTCACGCTGTATGTTCTCGATGATGGCGAGCTCCGCCGATTTGCGGCTGTCGACGCAAAACGAGAGCCATCTAAACGAGCTTTTTTTATCCCCAACGGAATAGCTATCAAATAAATGATCAATGTTGACCATAAACCCAATGAAATAGAAACCGGCAATCGTTCTTTTATCAGTTCAATTATTGTTTTGTCGCGATAATAGCTTTTACCAAAATCAAAACATAAATAATCTTTCAGCATTTTAGCATAGCGATAGTACCATGGCTTATCAAAACCAAACTGCTTTTCCAACATTTTTACCAAATCTTCCGGTACTCCCTGTGCACCTGTATATTGCGAATTTACATTGCTCTGAGCAATTTCCACACCTGAGCTCAAAGACGATTTTGTATCTGTGTTCATTCCGCGGTATTGCGCCAAAATATAATCAACCGGTCCGCCTGGTGCCAGCTGAATAATAGCAAAGTTAACTGTTATTATACCCCATAAGGTAAAAGGAATAAGCAATAGTCTTTTTAGAATATACGCACGCATTAATCCTCCTTTACCCACCATAAATAAGGCTGAAAACCAATTTTATATTTTGCCGCCGGTTTTCCAAATTTGTTTCTGTAAGCGATTCGCGAATACGGTGAATACCATTGAAAAATCATATAATTTTCACTCAATAAAACTCTGTCCAGAGCCTTAACATACGCTACATAATCTTCTTTTTTTTGAACTGCCACCAAACCTTTTATCAAATCGTCAACCACTGGATTTTTAATACCTATAATATTATTACTGCCCTTAATATCAGCCGATTCGCTGCCCCAATATTCTCTTTGTTCGTTTCCAGGAAGTTGGCTTACCGGATAAGAAATAATAGCCACATCAAAATCAAAATTATCCAGCCTGTTTTTGAAAATATTAATTTCCAAATTTCTAAAAACTGCTTTTATACCTATTTTTCTCAAATTTTCAATAAATGGCAACATAACTTTGGTAAAAGTAGAACCATTGGCCGAACTGCTCAATATTTCAAATTCCAACGGCTCTTTGGTTGATAGATTGGTCATCTTACCGTCAACAAAATCATAGCCGGCTTCTTTTAGCAAACTTACAGCTTTTTTTAAATTTTCACGAGAATTATTCATATCAATATTAAAAGTTGGACTATATGGAACACTGAATATTTCTGGATTAAGCCTATCTTTATAGCGCTGTAAAATTTTCTTTTCTTTACCTTCGGGCAAACCGACCGCCTCCATTCCCGTGTTGGTAAAATAACTAAACAAGCGGCGATATTGCCCATAAAAAAGTTTAGTATTGGCCCATTCAAAATTAAAAGCCAAATCAATTGCCTTCCGCACTCGCCTGTCCTCAAACTTGGATCGGCGCAAATTAAACGCAAAATTCTGCAGCGTTGCCGGATTATTATGTTCTAATTGTTCTTTTATAATTTTGCCAGATTTGACCAGTTCATTATCATAGCCTGTCATCCAAATTTTGGCTATATATTCTTCTCTGGCGTCTATATTGCCGGCAAACAGCGCCTGCAATGTCACTGTGGTGTCTTGATAATAGTCATAACGAATAGTTTCAAAATTAAAAAATCCCCGTCTTGACGGTAAATTTTTTCCCCAATATTGAGGATTTTTTTTAAGTTCCACAAATTTATTGACCTGAAAATCTATAACTTTATATGGTCCGCTGCCCAAAGGAACTTCTAATCTAGGTTTTGAAAAATCCTTATCTTTCCAATCTTTTGCCGAAAAAACGCTGAATTGCGATAAAATCAACGGTAATTCTTTGTTTTTTATATTTTTCTTAAAATAGAAGCGAACTTCTCTTTCATTTATTTTTTCAACTCTATCCACGTCAGCATAATACATTTTATAAATCGGCGAACCTTGTTCGGTTATTGCCTTAAAACTGTATATAACATCATCAGCCAGCACTGCAGAACCATCAGAAAACTTAGCCTTTGGATTCAATATAAAACCAACGTATGACTTA
>USCF01000189.1 GCA_900553115.1 uncultured Alphaproteobacteria bacterium | reverse complement strand
TTGTTCTTTATTTTTATAAAGGATAAACTAATGATAATAAAGATTGTATTTATTATTCGCAAACTCAAAATATATTTTCTAGTTCGTAAGGGCTAAAAAATAGGAACGGCGGAAGAGATTCCGCCGTTTTCTGTTTTCTTACTCTAAAACATCGGCAGCCGAAACATCTAGCGTAATACCGGCCAAACCTTTCGGCAAAACAACCTTTTTACCATAAACATACAGGCCGCGCACGTTGTCGCCGAAAAACTTGTCATCGCGCAGCTTTTCCACTTTAGAAATGTTACCGGCATAGGCAATGGCTTCGTTAATTCCGGCCATAACGTTCACTTTGTTTTCAGTTGTCGGCAGGTTGGTGCTAACCAAAACATCCAGCCCGGCAATGGTGCCGATAGAACCCTCGCGCAAAATACGGTCTCCGGCGTTGGTGGCGTGAATAAAGTCCGGAGATTGCAGCAAAATCGCTTCCACATCCGGGTTGATAATCACATACGGCATAGCTTCGCCGCCGGCCTGATTGCTTTTGAAAACTTTGTCATTTTTTTGCTGTTTAACGTTGTTGTTTTTCAAAGTCTTTGCCAACCACACCAACACGGCATAAGCATTGTCTTTTGTCAGCTTAACGGCAGTATCCGCGCCTTTTTTGTTAGCGACCGGAATTTCCGTAAACGCATTCAAAATAAAGGTGTCTTTAACCAAATCAATGGCGGTTTTGGCGCGGTCTTCAAATTTAGAGCGCAAATCGTCAATATTAGACTGTTTTTGCGTAATATCAGAAAGGAAAACGCCAAAAGACTTGCTTTGGTCCAGTTTCAGGGTTTGGCTGGTGGCATCCACACGCTGATAGGTAACGCCGCCGGTGCTTTGGTCTTCGGAATAGTCCGAAATGGTAACATCGCCGATTTCGCCAATGTGTACCGTGTCGCCAAAGTTTTTAATATCTTTTTCATAAATTTTATTGACGCATTTCATCGCCACTCCGGACTTATCCAGCTTTTTGTTAAGCGACAGGCTCCATAATTCCGGAATAATCTCCGCGCCTTGTCGGTTCAAATCTTTTGCATTTGTAGACATAGTAAAAAATCTCCTTAAAAATTGTTAAAAAATTAAAACCCTCGCCCCTCTCTCTATCGTCATTGCGAGGAGTGTAACGACGAAGCAATCCACAACCCTCGCCCCTTGCGGGAGAGGGACAGGGTGAGGGGTAACCTAAAATCAATAAGTCAGCATTTTCGGCAGCTTGCCGGACTTTTCCAGCAAAATCTGCTCTTCTATTTTTTTCGCATTCTTATCAAATTCACTTTCGCTCATTGCCGCAACATCCGCGTTGCTAAACCAATGTTCGCCGTTTCCGGACGGTGCCGCGTTCGGCGGGGTCAAGCTGTTTTGCGCCTCGTTGTTTTCGGCCGCGGCTTTCTGTTCGGCAATATAGCGGTCAACGGCTTGTTTTTCGCAAGCGTCAATCAAATTTTTCAAAGCCGGCAAATCAATATCTCCGTTTGTGATATTAACGGCCAGCCCCACAATTTCCTGACGTTCTTTCGGGTTCAGCCAGTCCCCGGTGTCTTTGGCAAACTGTTCCAAAGCCGCTTTTTTATTTTTCCAGCTCAAATTTTCCTGATATTGGCAATATTCCGAACTTTTTTGAGCCTCAAATTTAGCCGTGTCTTTGGCAATCGCCTCTATAACGTCCGGCAAAAAACACGATTTAACCGCAGCCAAATCGTTGGCGTTGCCGGTTTGCTGATAGCGAAGCAAAGCGTTTTGCGCTTTGGCAAAATTTTCGCCGCTGACGGTAGACAAGGCTTCAACATAGCGTTTAAATTCGTGATTTTTCACATCATAAAATAAACGCTGCTGGGTTTCATTGTCAAAACCGGCTTGTTTAGCAACGTTTTCGCGCTCAGCCGCCGCTTTTTGCTCGGCATCGGTATAGCTTTTAAGCTGTTTTTCCAACTCGTTGGCTTTGTTAATGTATTTTTCAGCCTCTTTGTAGCCGTTTTCCAACTCTTCAACCGATTTATATTTTCCGGCATAAAGTTTTGGCTCTTCCGGCTTGGTTTCGGTTTCGTCTGCTTTGATTTCTGTTCCGTTCGGCTCGTTTGCTGGGGCTTCCGGCGCATTAACGCTTGCAGCGTCATTGTTTGCGGTCTCAGAATTTAAAGCAGCAGCCGAGGTGTCTTTGGCAACATTATCTAAAGGTGTAGATTCATCCATTCTAAAAATCTCCTAAAAAAATTAAATTAAAAAAATTAAACCCCTCGGGTGAGGGGTACACAAACAAAGGCAACAAAAAACGGCGGAATTGCTCCCGCCGCCCAACAAA
>USCF01000188.1 GCA_900553115.1 uncultured Alphaproteobacteria bacterium | reverse complement strand
TTATTACTCATGATTACTTACGAAAAGTAATTGCTAAACGTATTCAATTGGTTGCCAAAAATGATTTGCAGCATTTGATTAACTCAGAACCGTTGTTTCAGGAGCGTATTTGCTGCGGAGCTATGCTGCTGCGTATTTTTGACGGTAAAGAGGTAAACCAATCTGAATTTTTGGCGCAAATGCTGGTTGTTTACAAGCGGATTGAAGGTATGGCAGACAGCGTGTACTCTATCTGTTCGGCCGGTTCGAAAAATGTTTTTAAGTATGGAGCATTCGAGGCCGCCCAGCTGGCTATTGTCGTTTTGTCGGTCTATTATCACTATCCGCAGGTCTGGGATAATCATTTAGATTTGATTTATGATTTTATGCGGAATTTGTTAAAGTTGCAAATTCTGTTCTGAATTTATAAAGCCATGGACGCGCGCTGCGTAATCTGTGGCTTTTGCTTATATAGGATTTTGTCAAAAAAATCTTGCCAAATTTTGGAAATGCTGTATATTGTCTGTACAAATTTTATTATTACCTTAAATTTTATTTTTATGGCTGGGTTATATAATTATGAAATTGCCGTGCGCAAAGATTTTGCTGATTTTGTCGCTGCTCAAGCTTTGCCGGAATGGGTGTTTATTGAGGTGGAAAATATGCCGATTTGCGCCCGTATGCCTTTGGAGTTGGTTTGGTATGTCAACGAAAGAACTGATGAGACTAAGCATAATTTTAATTTTTTGTTTAAGCTTTATCAGATTGTTTTGCGGCTGTATAATCATAGGTGTCCGCGGGATAGAGAAAACAAACCAGATTATTTTATGGGGTATCTGATGTTTGGTAGTAATTTAATTCCAGCGGCTGTGGTGTGGCCGTATTGCGAACCGAATTTTATTGAGGCAGCAAATAGAGGCGAGAAGCCGTCTATATGGATACTAGACTTTCGGGCAGAAGTTACAGAGGCAATAAAAGAGGTGTTCGGCAGAGAAATTCCGGAAAACGTGCTGGGGTATCTGATTGATGAAGTTGGTGATTTGTTGTCTGAGTATGCAACAGATGTTAACACTTTATATTCTAAAGCCGAAAAGTTTGGAAATGGAGAGCGAGTGAATTCTGATGTGCGTGAGTATTACAATCGCCGCGGCGAGTTTAAGTTGCTGCAGCATGAAATTGTTGTCGGTTTGAAACAGCCGAGTGAAAAAGACAGTGAATATTTTTTTGAAAGATATCGCTATCATTAAGATTAAAAAATCCTGTTCTGGAAAAGAACGGGATTTTTTATACAAAAAAAGCACCTCCAAGAGGTGCTTTGTATTGGTGCCGACAGAGAGACTTGAACTCCCGACCCACTGATTACAAATCAGTAGCTCTACCAACTGAGCTATGTCGGCGTCACAACTGAGATGTCTTATACACTAGTGTTTTTGCGTTGTCAATAACTTTTTTTTACAGATATTAAATTTTTTTGTTACAGTTTTGCAATTTGGTAAATTTTTGCTTGCTTTATGATTGGATTGTTGCTTAAATTGAAAAAAAGGAAAAATGTATGCGTGTTTTGTTATCTATAAAGCCAGAGTTTGCCGAAAAAATTTTGAATGGAAGCAAACGTTATGAATTTAGAAAACAAGGATTTTCTAAATCCGTAGATACGGTGATTTTATACGCCACTAAGCCGGTTGGAAAAATTGTTGGCGAATTTAAATTGAAGAAAGTTCATGAGGGAATGCCAGAACAAATTTGGCATCAAACATCTGAATTTGCCGGTATAAATAAAGAATTTTTTGATGCTTATTATCATAACCGTAGCAAGGCTTATGCTTTGGAAGCTGAAAAAGTCGTGCGTTATGCCGAACCACTAGAACCAAACAAGTTTATGACTGATTTTGTTGCTCCGCAGTCATACAGATATATTCCTTAAATTTGGTTGACAGCAGGGGCTAAGTTCTGTAAAATTAGATAGACTGAAAGAAATACAATGGAAAAAACACCGCATTTACACCATCATAATCATGAACAAAATATGCAAAACGTGCCAGATGACAAGGCTTTTGCACGTACGGCAGAAACTTTTCAGCTGATTTCTGATGCGACAAGATTGAAAATTTTGTGGCTGCTGTGCCATAATGAAATTTGCGTTAATAATATTGCCGTTTTGGTGAATATGAGTTCTCCGGCAGTTTGCCATCATTTGCGTTTGCTTAAACAAGCCGGATTGCTGGTTAGCCGCCGCGAAGGGAAAGAAATGTATTATAAATTGGCTGAAACAGCCGAAGCCGCATTGTTGCACCGAGCTTTGGATGATATTTTAGATATCAAATGTCCTTTATAAGCTTTTTATTTGCTATTGTTCGTTTTTA
>USCF01000187.1 GCA_900553115.1 uncultured Alphaproteobacteria bacterium | reverse complement strand
AAGCAGCTGTCCGCTGTGTCCTATATTTAAGGTAATTTTAAACGCCGACGCCAAATTAGCTTCTATCGGCTGGAGCGGTCAAAGCGGTGTAATTCCTCAGTCTTTGGCTATGACCACCAACTCTTGGTTTTCTAACACTATTGGTGTGACAATGGGAACTTCAGGCTGTGACCCTAACGGTCGTGTAACCGGTGGTACAGGCCGTATGACTTTGGCCTTTTTGCAAGACAATATGGAACAGTTTGCTATGGATGCTGCTGCAGGACGTGGCGAAACCATTGAAACTTTGGCTGGTATTTTGAATGTAGACAGTGAAACTTTGGGTCAAGAAGTTCAACAGAACTTTGCTTATATTTTCCCTAATGACAATGTAGAGGCTGCTGATGTGGCTTTGAAAGTTATGGAAATTGCCAAGGCTTAATGGCTGAAATAAGGGAGAGCCGTTTTATTGCCAAAAATGATTTTTGCGGTGGAGAAACGGCTCTTTTATTTTGTGTATGCGAAAATTTCTGATTTTTTTTAGTGCTTTATGGTGGTGCAACGCGGCAATGGCGGCAGGCGGTTCGGCGTATGATGAAGCGTGGCTGAAACTGCTGCATTATCATAAAACGCTTAACGGCTATCAAGGTTTGGTGGAAAATCAAGAGTTTTATATAAGTTCAGACGGACGAAACAATCCGCAAGCTGAATTTATGGCAGAAGTTAAAGCTTTTGCTAAAGGAAAGGAAAAGTGCCGCTTTCCGGCAAGATTTAATTATCTGAAACAATTAGGAAAAGTGCAGGGGGATTTGAGCGGCTGCAAAGAGTATCAGCAATTTATGCACGATGTGCGTCCGAACGGTATCACGATTTTGTTTACCAACGCATATATGAGTAATCCGGCTTCACTGTTTGGGCATACGCTGGTGCGTATAGACACGGCGCGCAAAGGGACGCAGATGCTAGCGCACGGTTCAAATTTTGGCGCGGATTCTGGAACGGAATATGGCGTGATGTTTGCGCTCAAAGGTTTGTTCGGCGGCTACCTTGGAGTGTATAGCGTCAGTCCGTATTGGGAAATTATAAACACCTATAATAATATAGAAAATAGAGATATTTGGGAATATAATCTTAATTTAACAGATGAAGAAAAACAAAAATTCGTTGACCATCTTTATGAAATGCGGCAAGCTAAAATCCGCTACTATTTTTTGAGTAAAAATTGCTCATATATGATTTTGGAGCTGTTAGAGGCGGTGCGTCCAAGTTTGGAGCTGACTAGACAATATCCGGCTTGGGTGATTCCGCTGGATACGCTCAAAACCATCAATAACGAGCCAAACTTGGTTAAGTCGCAAAACTATCGTCCGGCGCGTTATACGCAGATTCAAAACTTGTTAAAAGCAATGAATAATGAGCAATATCAAGCGTTTTTGCGTGGTATAGAAAAATATGATTTTGCGGCGGAAAATTTGACAGATGAGGAAAAATCTGCGGTTTATGAAGCAGTTTATCAATATTTTCAATATGAATACACCGCTGGAAATATGCCGCTGAAAGAATATCGAAAGGCCAGTTTCGGCGTATTGCGTAAGCGCAGCGCTTTGCCGATTGGGGAAAAAGTTCAGCCGGTTGGGGAAAATCCGGCCTTGTCGCATGATTCTATGCAAATATCATTCAGCGGCGGGGCGGAACGCCATAAAAGCTTTGAAGAAATAGAAGTCCGTCCGGCTTATACGGCTTTGACAGACAGCAGTTTCGGGCTGGTTAAAGGGGCTGAAATCAGTGTGATGTCCAGCAAATGGCGCTATTATAACCAATCTCACAAAACTGTTTTGCAAAACTTTGTACCGATAAAAATCAAATCCTTAGTGCCGGCGGGCAGGGTGTTTGATCCGATTTCTTATGCCGTTGGTGCGGAAATTAAACGCGACTATAATCCGCAGAATTATGATGAAGGTTATGTCGGTTACGGCTATGGCGGAGTAGGTAAAACCATTGCGTTGCCGGCAAATATTTGGCTTTATGGTTTGTTGAAAATCAATGGCGCGTACGGCGGTTTTATTCCGCACAACAGCTGGGGCGGATTGGCGCCGGAAATTGGAATTTTAAAAGATTTTGGCGCGGTGCGGCTGCATTTTAACGCCGAAAAAACATGGGCTACCCGTAAATTCGGCGACAGGCTGATTTATAAAGCTGCCGCTTCGTTGGGGATAACCGATAATTTATCGCTGGAAATCGGCTATGAGGGAAGTCACAACATTGGACGCAACAGCGAAAGCTGGCAGCTTTGGCTGCGAAAAAGTTTCTGAAATTTCTTGACGCGGGAGGAAATAATTCTATGAGTCGCTTTTGTAAATTTGGAAAGTTACACGTTACTAAAGGGAATGTAGATAAATTA
>USCF01000186.1 GCA_900553115.1 uncultured Alphaproteobacteria bacterium | reverse complement strand
CGTTATGGATACTCGGGATTGGCACATCCTGTGGGGTGTGCCTCCCAAGTATGACAACGAAAGTAATTGTGCTAAACAAGCAGAATTTTACAAGAAAAAATGATTCTATATTTTCAGCAAAATCGGACTATGTACAGGTGGTTGTTTTTCTTTTATTTCAACGGCAGAAAGAATATCGGCTTTGGCAATTTCATATTCTTCTTCATGATTATAATGCACAATCGCCAGCGGAGTTTTTCCGGCTTCCATTGTATCGCCGATTTGCGCAAATTCCGTATATCCGGTGGATAAATCCAGCTTTTGCCCCGGAATCGAACGCCCGCCGTGCAGTTTGATGATGCTGACGCCAATCGCGCGGGTATCCATGGCGCAAACGTAGCCGTCAGATTCAGCAAATATAGGTTTTTGATATTGAGCTTGCGGCAAATATTTTTCCGGATTTTCTACAAAATCTTTGGCTCCGCCCAGTGCCGCCGTCATTTGGGCAAATTTTTCTAACGCCGCGCCGGAAGAGTGTGCTTTGTTCAGCAATTCGTGCGCTTCGGCAAGAGTCGGGCAGCGCCCGCATTGCAGCAAAAGTTCGGCGCCAAGCTCTTTGGTCACAACATCCAAACGGCTGTTGATATTTTTATTTTGCAAATAGTCCAAAGTTTCGCGGATTTCTACGGCGTTGCCGGCTGTGAAACCCAAAACTTGGTTCATATCGGTCAAAACCGCGCGGGTTTTGGTTCCGGCGGCGTTCGCCACGCTGACAATAGACTGCGCCAGAGTTTTGGCGTCATCAAAACTCCCCATAAACGCACCGTTGCCGCATTTTAGATCCATAACCAAATATTGCAATCCGGCCGCCAGTTTTTTAGAAAGTATGGAAGCGGTAATCAACGGAATGGATTCAACCGTGCCGCAAACATCGCGGATGGCATAAATTTTTTTATCTGCCGGTGCAAGGTTGGCGGTTTGGCCAATAATGGCACAGCCGACATTTTTGACAGTCTTTTTGAAAAGGTCTATATTTGCCTGCGTGTTGTAGCCTTTTATCGACTCAAGTTTGTCAATGGTGCCGCCAGTATGCCCCAAACCGCGTCCGGCAATCATTGGCACATACACATCGCACGCCGCCAGAAGCGGAGCCAGCATAAGGCTGACTTTGTCGCCGACGCCGCCGCTGGAATGCTTGTCTACAATCGGCTTGTCAAAACCTTCCCAGCTCAAAATATCTCCCGAATCTCGCATTGCCAAAGTCAAAGCAGTGGTTTCTTGACTGTTCAGTCCGTTCAAAAATATTGCCATAGTCAAAGCCGCAACTTGTTCGTCTGCGACATCTCCGCTGGCTAATCCTTGAATAAACTCGTTGATTTCGGTGGCGGATAAAACTTCTTTATTGCGTTTGCGGCGGATAATTTCTTGAGGTAACATTAGGGTGTCTCCTTATTGGTTGAGATAGGTTTTGAGCAGCTGTTCAAGCTTTTTTGACGATTTTTGAACTTGGGCTAAAACATCTTGGTGATTTTGCACTTCAGATGTTAGTCCGGTCCCTAAATTGGAAATAACTGAAAAAGCCAGCACTTTCAGCCCTTTATGCACGGCGGCTATAACTTCGGGCACGGTCGACATACCAACAGCGTCGGCGCCAAACAGTTGGAAAAGCTTTACTTCGGACGGTGTTTCATAGTTTGGCCCCATTGCCATAAGATACACACCTTCAAAAAGCTCAATATTCAGCTGCTGCGCCATAGTTTTCACTTTTTGGCGAGAAACCGCGTCATAAGCGTTGCTCATATCCGGAAAATATGGTTCATCGTGCGGACCAATCAACGGGTTGTGGCCGCTAAAATTAATATGGTCTTTTATCAACATCAAACTGCCGGCCGGCATAGAGGTTTTGAGCGAACCGGCGGCGTTGGTAATAATCAGCTCTTTTACACCCAAGGCGGCAAGCAAACCGACAATATCGGCAATCAGCTGCGGGGCGATGCCCTCATATAGGTGAAAACGTCCTTCCATGCAAATAACTTTGCGCGAACCAATTTGCCCAAAGGCAAAGCGTCCTTTGTGGCCGGCAACCGTGGTTTGCGGAAAATCCGGAATGGCGGCGTAATTAATATAGAGCGGATTTTCGATTGTCTGGCTTACGCCGTCGAGCCCCGAGCCAAGAATTAAAGCCGTATCCGGTATAAAATCTTTGATTTGTGCTTTGATGTAATTAAGTGAGTTAGTCAGCATTTTTTAGATCTTTCGCTTGAAAAAAGTTGGGCATTAAATCATATAAATGAAAGGTTTTTACAATTCCGTTGAGGTTGGCGCTGTGAATAAGCGTGTTTTTGCTGCCAAATTCAAGAATTTTTTGCAGACAGTTGCCACAGGGCAGAATCTGCGCCGTGTCGGCAATG
>USCF01000185.1 GCA_900553115.1 uncultured Alphaproteobacteria bacterium | reverse complement strand
CTTGGTTAGCAAAAAGGTTTTTGAGGTTTTTAATAATACCTTGGCCGAAAGAAAAGAACAGAATATGACATCGGAAGTTGACTTTATCTGTTTTGATAAGAGCGAAATTAAAGATGTTAAATTTTTAAAGAACAGTATCAAAGTCGTGGTGGAATTTGTGAGCGAGCAGGTTAATTTGTTGCGTAACGCTCAGGGTGAAGTAGTGCAGGGCGATGAAAACTTTGTGCAGAAAATTACCGATGTTTGGACTTTTGAAAGAATGATAAATGCAAAAAACAATAATTGGGTGCTGGTTTCCACTAAAAAAACAGCTTAATTTTGTTTTGTCGTTAGCTCTGGTATTGCTGCTTAACGGCTGTTTTCGTGAAGAACCTAAAATTCCATCGGTTGAAGAAAGTAAAGTAGTTTTGAAAAAAACTAGTTTTAAACAGCTGCAAGGTTGGAATGCTGATGATTTTGGCGAGGTTATTCCTGTTTTGGCTAAGAATTGCCAGAATGTTTTGAAAAATAAAAATACTTACCTTTATAATTCGGTGATAAAAATAAAAACCGCGGACTATCAGCGGGTTTGCAAAAAGTTTGCAAGTGCGGGTATAAGCAGTGGCGTGCAGATGAAAAAATTTATAGAAAATGAATTTACACCGTATGTGGTATCTGACGACGGTAAGGCTGATGGTAAATTTACATCTTATTATGAAGCGACAATTCACGCGTCGTTTGAAAAAAGCGCAAAATATAGATTTCCGATTTATGGCAAGCCGAATGATTTGATTGAAATAAATTTGAAAGATTTTGACAACACGTTGCCGAATACTCGTTTAGTCGGCAGAGTTGAAGGCAAAAAATTTATTCCATATTATGACCGTCGGCAAATTGAACAAAATGGCATCAAGGCTCCGGTTTTGATGTGGGGCGATGATTTGGTAGATATTCACTTTATGCAGATTCAGGGTTCGGCTATTGCCATTATGGAAGATGGCTCAGAGTTAAGAATCGGTTTTGCCGATAGTAACGGGCGCAAGTTTAAAGGTATCGGTTCTATTTTGCTGCAAAAAGGTTTAATTAAGCCTGGGGAAGCCTCTATGACGAAAATTCGTGATTGGCTGCGTAAAAATCCACAGAAAGCGGCGGAAGTTATGGCTGAAAACGAGCGTTTTATTTTTCAGCGCGTGGTTGACGCCGATGGTCCGGTCGGAGCTTATGGCTTGTCTTTGACAGCCGGTCGCAGTATGGCGGTTGATAATCGTTTTATACCATTAGGGGCGATGATGTGGCTGGATACGGTAAATCCAGATAATGGAAAAATAGAAAAAGTTGTATTTGCGCAGGATATCGGCAGTGCTATCAAAGGCGTGGTGCGCGGTGACTATTTTTGGGGACATGGCGAAGAGGCGTTGGCAGAGGCCGGCCGTATGAATTCTGCCGGCAAGTATTATTTGTTGGCTCCTAAATATTCTGCACCAAAGGTAAACTAATGGTTTTGCAAAGCGAAGATGAAGAATTTTGGCTGGACGCGGTTAAAGATATTAAAAAAACGGCGTCAAATCAGATTATATCTTCAACTAAGCCGAATCCTATTAAACAAAAAGAAAAGGTTTATTATGCCACAAAGCAGGAATTTTCCAGCTATTCCAAATTTTTAGATGATTTTGAAAACGGCGGAATAGATAAATCGACTTTACGTAAATTTAAGCGCGAAGAGTTTAAGGTGGAAGCGGTTTTGGATTTGCACGGGCTGACAGAAGACGAGGCTTTTGCCAAGGTGGACAGTTTTATTCCGCAAAGTTACGCTTTAGGCCGCCGCTGCGTTATGATTATAACCGGAAAAGGAATCAGAGTTCATCCGAATGACGATATTTTTACTTCTAAAGGCGTTTTACGCAAACAAGTACCGCAATGGCTGAATATGGCACGTCTGAGAGCTATGATTTTGATTTATAAGCATCCGTCTGAAAAAATGGGTGGAGAGGGCGCTCTTTATATCTTATTGCGACGAAATAAAGAACTTTAATAAGCTCGGTGCAAAGCGCGTTTCATGTATTGTTGTGTGATAGTGTATTCGGAAGCATAAAAAGCTTCTTTTGAGAGGATATTTAATTTTTCTGATACTTTGTTTCTAAAGTATTGTTCAAGGTTGTAAGTAACAAGTTCCATCGGTATTGATAAATACGTTTCTGCATGATTTTGCAGGTAGTCCAGACGGTGGCTGAATAATTCTTCCATTTCAGGAAATTCAGGATAATTAACATTAGATTGCGCAATATGTGTTGTTTCATGAAAAGCCAAGTTCAGACATTCTATTCCATTATATTTTTTTAAAAAATCTTTATTTAGATAGATGTCTTTATAATCAGCGTAAGCATCTGCTTGTGTCCATTCTGCCACTTGTTCATCATTGTTT
>USCF01000184.1 GCA_900553115.1 uncultured Alphaproteobacteria bacterium | reverse complement strand
AAGAAGGCCAGGACGAAGTGCTGACGTGGTTTCTTAACTACGAAAATTATGAGTAGCACATCCAATAACACCATATCAAAAAAAAACACAAGTTGCATGTTGATGAAAAAAACGACAGAAACAAAATTGCGACAACTCCGGCCAAGAATATTTGCTGTCTAGACGACAAATCTTCGATGTTTTCCGCCTTTGTTTCATGCTGTTTCAAATCACGCATCACATATAATTCATGCAACAAACCCAGCGCCACCAATAACAAAGCCGCCATAACCCACAAACCTACGCCAAAACTCTCTCTAAAAATTTCGGAAATCAGCACAAAATTATTCCAAAACAAAGAAGATATCGGCAAACCGACCGCAGTCAACACAAAAAACGACATAACAAAAGAAAAACGCGGCATATAAGCTAAAATTCCACGATATCCGCAAGTCTGCTGCCGACATTTTTCTTCAAATTGCAAATCCAAAACCGCCAAAGATGACGTAACTATCAAAAATATAAATAATGAATACGCTATATTCATTTTCAGCGTATCAACCGGCAAAATAACCGCCAATAAAAAGAACAAATAATAAACGGTGGAATACGAAAACAGCTTATACATAAATTCTCGGTTGACTAAACCTATAAGGGCTAAAAACAACATAGTCAAAACCGTAAAAATCTCAATAAAGGGCAGATATAAGCTGATACTATCCGGCACAGCCAAAGGCCAAAACCGCGCAAAACCATACAATCCGGTTAGCGGCATTATATCAACCATAATATAAACCAGCGGATTCTTAATATTTATACTTACTGAAGCGATCCAAGAGTGAAACGGCCAAACCGGAATGCGGGAAATAAAAGCCAAACAAACGACCGACCACACTAAAATTCCGACTCGCGGCGCCATATCTACCAGCGCAATTTCTTCTAGCCGGACATTGCCGTGATAAAATTTCAATAAAATCAAAGAGGCGGCCAATAAAAATAAAATTCCAATAAAATTATACATAAAAAATCGATACAAAATTTGGATTTTTTTAGCATTGCCGCAATAACCTATCAACATAAATAACGGTATCAACATACCGGCAAAAAACACATAGAATGAAAGCAAATCTCCGGCAGTAAAAAATGCCGTTATGTTGCTGGTAAAATATAACATCAGCAACAGCAGCATTTTATTTTTTCGGGCATTTTGATTTAGTCCAGCCAAACCGATAATCAAAGCCAAATAAACAGCCATAATCAATAACAAAGAAAACGCATCGACACCAAAATATAAATTAAGCTTGTAGTTTTCCAACCACTGATATTCAAAACCAAATGATAGCGCCGAAGAATTAATGTCCAATAATGAAAATAAGCGCAAAATAACAATAAGATTGGTAATTAACGTAAAAAATGCCACACTATAGGCGTTTGTCTTGTTGTCTGGTGCCGACAACACAAATAAACACCCAACCAACGGCAACAACATCATAATCAATATTAATTCCGGCATTAGTTTATTCTCCCATTGTGGAAAGACAACGCCAATAACAGCCCCAAAAGCAGCAACATAATGATCCCGCCCCAAAACCGATTATAATGGATGTTTCTAAACAGTCTAACCGCGCCTTGCAAGCCCAAAGAAGCAGCACCGACAATCATTTTTTCTACCAGCATTCTATCTATCAAAACAGCCAGCACTCGCCCGCACCATTGTATTGGCTCCACAATCATAAAATGATATATTCGCTGAAACATATCATTTTCTTGAATCCAATTGTTGGCATATATCTTATACATAAAGTTTGCAACCGGCATAAATGTCGCAACAACAAAAACAAACAACGGCAAACAAACAAATTTTATATCTACATTGAAAAATATAGGTTTGGTATTCACAAAAACCAAAGCAACAACCCAAAACGACAACAGCCAAAACATCAATTTAGGCTGAGCCATTATTTTTTTGGCTTCCGAAGATTTGTTGTTAACACAAAACAAATGAAACACCTGAGCCATCACCCAAGCCGGCACTGCCAATAAAATTGCCAAATAGCCATTAATTTCAGTTTTTAGATAAAATATCTGCACAATTTCGGCAGTCCAAACCAAAAGAAATATACACCACACAATATAGCAGGATAAATGTCTTTGTACACAGCAGCTTTTTAGCTTTAATAAACTTGCACACCGATTCGCATTATAATACAAAAAATACCATAAACTGATGCACAAATACTGGCATACCAGCAAAATTGAAAAATTTTCCGACCATACAACCTTTTTATCGGCTAACAACAAAACTAAAATTGAAGTAAAAAACATTTGCCAATAAATTGTTTTGAGTTTTAGGCTTTCTCCCATGGCAAAAAGCACCAATCCCCACACTAAACCTAAAACACAACCGGCCTGTAAAACTGGTAAAAAATATAAAGAACTTTGCCATAAAGGATAAAATTTTTGCAGCAATATCAAA
>USCF01000183.1 GCA_900553115.1 uncultured Alphaproteobacteria bacterium | reverse complement strand
CCTTTCTGCAATTTTCTTGTAACAAAATCCATTTTTTTGTGGATTTTTTCGTTCAAAGTTGTAAAGAGTATACATTATTTTTTGACTGATTGCAATAATTTTAAACGGAGTTTTTATAGAATGAACAACATCAAAAAAATTGGTATTTTAACCAGCGGCGGTGACTGCGCCGGACTTAACGCCGTAATTATGGCCGTAGTAAACGCAGCCACCAAACAAGGCTGGGAAGTTTATGGTATTCATGACGGTACCGACGGTTTGACAAATCGTCCGCTTTCGTATGAAATTTTGACTGAAGAAAACTTTAGCAGCTCCCCGTGGCCAAGAATGGCTGGTTCATATTTAGGTTCGCTAAATACCGGCGTAAAAGAATCGCAAGAAGTTTTGGCTCAGCGCTTTGGTGAAGGAGTTCGCGAATTGGGTTTGGACGCTGTTGTGGTTGTTGGCGGTGATGGCAGCATGAACATTGTCAGCACTTATTGCAAAATGGCCGGCGTAAAGATGATTGGTATTCCAAAAACGATTGACAACGATACTCCGCTGACAGAATTTTCGGTTGGCTTCAATACAGCTTGTCAAGTTTGCACCAACGCCTTGGACGATTTGATGACAACTGCACGTTCACACCACCGCGCTTTGATTTTGGAAGTTATGGGACGCGATGCCGGACATTTGGCTATGCACTCTGCTATTGCCGGTTTTGCCGATATTTGTTTGGTACCGGAAATTCCATATACTTTGGACGGCATTGTTAAAAAACTGGAAGCAGTAAAAGCCAGCGGACGCACAAGCGCTCTGATTGTGGTTTCAGAAGGTGTTAAAACCGAAAAAGGCGAAGCTGTAACCGGCGCCGTAAATATGGTAGGCGAAAAAATCAACGGCGGTATCGGCGATTATCTGAGCAGCTTAATTAACGCAAACTACAAAGGTTTTCAAACCCGCGTTACCAAATTAGGTCACGTTCAGCGCTCTGGCAATCCAACATCTTTTGATCGCACTTTAGCTGTAGTATTGGCTGCCGAAGCTGTCCATCTACTGGCAGAAGGTCACACAGACCGCATGGTATCGCTTAGCCATGGTAAAATCACTTCTTATACTTTAGATGAAGTGGTTGCTGCCGGCACAACAGGTTTGGACGCCCACAGCGATTATGTTAAAGCGGCACACGCTATTGGCATGTATGTAGGTGAATTAGACTAAGCATTTTTTGCAAAAACGAAAAAGGAACTGAAAAATCAGTTCCTTTTTTTATTTACTTATCTAAAGAACGTTTTGGCTTAAAACAACCTAGTCCGCTCAAAGCAGCGCAAGCTAAAAGTACCAAAGACAGCACTGCCATAAGATATAAAAGCGCGTTAACCAAAACTATTGCCAATTTATTACCATATATGGCAATGTTTTGCAAAACCGGCAAGCTTGGAGCATTCCATTCAAGCAACGGATAATGATACGCAAAAAACAATAATGCGGTGTAAAAAGCCGTAAAACCAAAGCCCCAAGGCAAACATTCTTTGTCTTTAGAAATCAACAGGAATGTCACAAACCATAAGCCAAACAAACAGGTGTCGATTATTGATAACACCCCAGATAAACGAAGAAATATCAACATCGCTACGCCTATCAAGCCAATAACCAAACGAATCTGATTCCAACCGCTATTTTCCATAAACTATAAAAATAAAAGTTAATAATAAAATTTGATATCTCATGATACAAAAATTTTTATTTTTTGTCAATAAAACATTGCATTTTAATTTTATACGACTATAATGGACTTATAAATTTTATTATTAACTTAATTTTTTTGTCTTATGAAGTCTCTTAGCACAATTACCTTTTACTTTGGTTTAACCATTGTTGGTATGTTTTTTGCCAGTATTTTGGCTTGGCTATGCACTATTCCTTATGGGCAGACTATAATTATAGCTCTTCTAGCGGCTATTTTATTATGGCTGCTTGTGGAAGCCCGCAAAGAAAGCAGTTGGAGAACGGCTTTTTTCGGCTCGGTATTGCCAATAGCCGTCTGCTCTTTGTTTGCTGGGTTTATTTGTTGGTGTTTGGGCTGTGTAACTTTAAATCAGCTTGAAACAGATGCACCAATAGGACTAGCTGTCATAGTCGGAATTATGACAATTTCTGGCTTTGTATTGGCATTATTTGTGATATTTTTGTTTTTTGATTTTTTATTTATCCTGTTTGATGGTAAAAATAAAGTAAAAACAATTCTGCATCACTTCTTTGTGCTTTTTGTTACAGCTTTAGGCTTAGCCATAGTTGTATCTACGCTGTATTTTATTATTTATCCAATGTGTTTGCCATAACAGACGCGACACGAAAAAAACTCCGATATCATCAGATACCGGAGTTTTTTTTATTATTCTTTCAAATTAAGCAGCTGCTTTTTTAGAAGCGATTGTCTTTTTAATTTTTTTAGCTTCTTCTGTTAATTTTGTGTTGG
>USCF01000182.1 GCA_900553115.1 uncultured Alphaproteobacteria bacterium | reverse complement strand
GCAAATTGTTACAGCCGAGCATTGAAGTATTAAATCAAATTACTGAACAAACAGACTTTTTAGCAAAAATGCCGGAATATGACATTGCTTTGTATGAAAATAAAAAGATGAAAACCAATCCGGAAATAGCTGCTAAAGCCTTGAATTTGGTTTTACCTGTGTTGGAAAGCGTTGGTGATTGGACTAATGAAAACCTCTTTAACACACTAAAAGAAACCGCCGTTGCCAATGAAATGAAAAACGGACAAATTCTCTATCCGGTGCGGATAGCTCTTTCCGGTAAAGAAACCACCCCTGGTGGTGCAACCGAATTGGCGCATATTTTGGGTAAAGATGAAACTTTGCGGCGAATTAAAGCTGCTCTGGCTAAATTAGCTTAATTATTTTATAAAAACAGGAGCCTGACTCATGCCAAGTTTGCATGTTTTACGACGGGTAAAACCTCAAAAGAAAGCCGTAAAAAACAGCACAATTATCGGCGTGTTGCTTGCGCTCCTGTTTTTGTTTCCAGAATATCCTAAGCGACTGATTTATCCATTTTTATTTGGTGAAAAAACATCTGAAAAACTAGAAATTTCTCAAGACGGCAGTTACGAAGATGTAAATCCAAACATTTTTAATTTTACCAGAAACAACTATCTTTATAAACTGCAGCCCAAAACAAAATATAACATAACAGCTAAAATCGGCTATGTTGACCACTACGACACTTTTTTCAACAAAATGTATCGTGGTCACAGCCAAAGTGAATATCTTAATTTAGTGCCAGTCGATTTATTAATGGTTTACGGTGATATGGCAAAACCCGAAATCTATAAGCTGTTTGAATTTGATCACGAAGAACGTACAGGCTTTATCAAATGTAAAGGCGTAAAGTATAAGGAATCTTTTTTTTCATTTTACTCTTCTGCCTCCGAGCGTGAAAAAAGCGAAAAAAATTATTCAATTTGCAATCCGCATATAAATCCTAACCAATTTAACAACTATCACCCGATTCCGGCCAATGAAAAGATAAACAAAGGACTACATACGCTGCTTGCTGGAGATATTGTATATTTAGAAGGTTATCTGGTTGATGTACCGTCAATGGGTATGCTCACCGGCACTCGAACCAATCAACATCATGAATATGTGATGAGTGGGCAAAACCCTGGAATGTGCTTTATTTTATTTACCACCAAACTGACCGTAAACGGGTACACTTATCAATAAGGAGACTATCCTATGAAATTACCAGCTTTGATTTTTACTGCAATTTTACTAACAACCACCACAGTTTCGGCCGCCCAAAAATGGAATTGGAGACAACCTAGCCTACCTGCATCTTCCAATCAGACCGATACTTCCGCTCAAACCGCTGCTTCTGCTCCAAATATCGAAAATCAACAAATAAATGAACAAGAATTGTTGCAGCAATTGCAAAATATATCTTCTGATACCGAAGAAACGATGCAAGATGACTTTGACTTTAATTTAACCGATAATACGGATAATTTCAACATGTTGAATGAAGACGACTTTAGCAAAGCGGATATAAATCATGACGGCGTCATAGAAGAAGATGAACTTTTACAGTTTCAGCAAAACAACTTTTCAACACTTGTAAATAAAACTTTTACCGAGCTAGATTTAAACCGCGACGGACAAATATCTAAAGAAGAAATCACCTCTTATTATAGCAAACAGTCTACCGACAGCGAAACCATAAATGGTATCGCTAAGCGTTTTGCCGATGCGGATATTGACAACAACGACTACCTTGACCACGAAGAACTATTCCATTTTTTGCAAAAAGATATGCTAAACAACAATAAAATGGTTTTCCAGCTGTTTGATATTAACCAAAACGGCCAAATAACCCAAGAAGAAATGTCGCAAATTATCAATACATTCAAGGGCTTATATTAATAAGCCCTTATTTTTACATTTCCAATGCTTGATGATAGCGATCAAGCCATGACATTTGGTCTAAAACAAGCTGATTTATTTCCGCCACCTTTTCGTCCTCTATTCCCAAGGCTTTACTAACTCTAATCACAAAATCAATTTCATTATCATCTAAATCGTCGTCAGAATTAGCCACAGTCAATAGTTCTTTAATCAAATACAGCGACTTTTTCCGCCCCAGCAGATTCTTAGCTTCTGCAACCAAATCTTCTTCCGATACAGGTTGGTTGATTTGTGCGCTATATTCCCTAGGAATTTGATATTGTTTAGCCAATTCTTTCATAAAAGCGCGTTCACTGTCATCTATACGGCTATCTTTACCAATCAGACGAATAATCATACGCAAAAATACCAATTTTTCATTCAGACTTAAATCTGTCACATATTCAAAACCATTTGTCATCGCAAATATCTCCTCTATTTTTTTGTATTTTATTCTAAATTGGTTAATTTTTCCTTTTAGTTTTATAATTATTAACTTTCATATCGATTTTTTTTAATATTTATAATTAAAATATTTA
>USCF01000181.1 GCA_900553115.1 uncultured Alphaproteobacteria bacterium | reverse complement strand
GATGCCCGGGAATACGGCTGAATTGAGGATCTGCGACATCATCTTCACGGCGCCCTTCGGCGTGGTCTGCCCCCAGGGATTCTCGAAATCCTTGCCCATCAGGATAATGCCGCCGCGGGGTCCGCGCAGGGTCTTGTGGGTCGTCGAGGTGACGATATGGGCGTATTTCACGGGGTTGTTCAAAACAATTTTAAATCATGGCGCATATTGCCAAGGTCCAGAAACTAAAGAATTAGATGAAAAACTGGCTAATTTTGCCGGCACAAAATATTGCTCAACCTGCGGTTCGGGAACCGATGCCCTGACACTGGCCTTGATGGCATGGGGCATTAAACCAGGCGACGCCGTATTTGTATCTTCATTCACATTCGTAGCATCAGCCGAAGCTCCGGTTTTGCTTGGCGCAACTCCGATTTTTGTAGACTCGGATCCAAATACCTACAATATGAATCCTGAAGATTTGAAAAAAGCTATTGCCGAAGTTAAAAAAGAAGGCAAATTAAACCTTAAAGCCGTTGTTGCCGTTGATATTTTCGGTTCTCCGTGCAACTATGATGAAATCATTAAAATTGCTCATGAAAACGGTATGAAAGTTTTGTCTGACTCTTGCCAGTCTTTCGGCTCTGTATACCATGGCAAACACGCCGGTTCTATCGCCGACATGACAGCAACATCATTCTACCCAACAAAACCATTGGGCTGCTATGGTGACGGCGGTGCTGTGTTTACTAACAACAACGAAGAAAACGAATTGGTTAAATCTTGCCGCGTTCACGGTATGAGCCCTGAAGATCACTATGACAATGTTCGTTTGGGTATGACTGGTCGTATGAACTCTTTCCAAGCCGCTGTTTTACTCTTAAAATTGACAGTATTTGAACAAGAATTGAAAGACCGTTACAAAGTTGCAAAACGCTATGACGAAGAATTAAGCCCATATTTCAACAAGCAAGAAATTTTGCCTAACTGCCAGTCAGCTTATGCTTTGTACACAATCAACTGCGAAGACCGCGACGAATTGATGAATTATTTAAAGGCTAACGGTATTCCTTGCGGCGCTTATTATCCTCGTCCGGTAAATACGCAAACTGCATATGCAAAATGGAACAATCGTTCTTTGCCGGTTTGCGAAAAACTTTCTAAAACTGTTTGCAGCATTCCTATGACTCCTTATTTGACAGAAGAAGAACAGTCATACGTTATTAGCAAAATGAATGAATTTGCTGCTGAAAAGATGAAAAAAGCCGCTTAATTCAAAGCTGCTTAACTAACCAAAATCCTCGCTGAGATATGTCATTTAGCGAGGATTTTTGTTTATATCAGCCATAATTAGGCACACGCGAAAACTTATCTAAAAGCGCATGATACGCCGCAGAAATCTGTGGTAGGGGATGGAATGCCGGCTTCGTCCATTACGAAGCTCTGGTTTTAATCTTTTTGATTCACGTCAGGATGATATTTTTTGGCCAATACTTTATATTGTTTTTTCAAAGTTTCTGGATTCAAATCGCGGATATCCATTTCTAAAATTTGAATATAGCGGCGTTCTTCTACCGTAAAATATATGCCGTCAGCAGAATATTCGCGGCTGGAATCCGAAGGATTAGCATAGTCAGAATCAAAAAATTCGGCCTCGTCCCATAAATCATAACCAAACTGATAGCGAACTTTAGAGCGAAACCCTTTTTGAAAATGCATTTTAGAACGCAAGCGATCCTCTTCTTCGGCAGCCGCTCCGCCATCTCCGTAATAATTCCATTTTGAATTATATTCTTGAACATGTTTTAGGCAAAACCAATAATATTCCTTCAGCTTACGGTCTTTGGGCGCACGGTACTCTCCTTTTTCGGTACACCCAGGGTGGTCGCACTGATGTTCGACATTTTCATTTTGCGGAGCATAATATTTTTTGGTTCTTTTTAACATAAAATCTCTTTTCCTAACATTCGAAACAGTTTAATCCTGTTTATAAATAATGGCAAGCAGATTGCAAACAAATTCTACTCCGTTATTATAGACGTCAAGGAGATTGATATGCCGGAACTGCCAGAAGTTGAAACTATAAAAAACACCGTTGCCAAAACTTTACTTGGCGCAAAAATAGCTAAAGTTACGGTGCGACAACGCCAATTTAGGCAAAATGTGCCAGAAGATTTTGAAAAAAGAATCGAGGGCGCTACTGTAATTGCTCTAAAACGAATCGCTAAATATATGCTGGTTGAACTTGACAACGGGCAAACTATTATCTGGCACTTTGGTATGAGCGGAAAAATCAAAATAGAATCCATTTTGCCAAATCCGCTGGATAAACATGACCACATTATTTTTGAAACCTCTAACGGCGTTATTATTTATAACGATGTGCGGCGCTTTGGATTGGTTACAGTCTGCGACTCCGATAAACTAAAAGAGAATCCGCTGTTAAAAGAGCTAGGCTTAGACCCTCCCTTTTCCTCTCCCTTAGGCAAGAGGGCAAAACGGGTACCCTTGCCCAG
>USCF01000180.1 GCA_900553115.1 uncultured Alphaproteobacteria bacterium | reverse complement strand
CTAATGACTTGTCTATAGTTAAAGATTTAGATTTTGGATTAGGAGAAGAATTTAAAATTAAAAAATATCCTAAGGATATAGCAAAATATAGTTTTAGTTCAGGATTTGGAAATAATAAACAATCTCAGGCGTGGAATAATGAAGCTCTTAAAGCTCAAATTTTGGAACAAAAAAACAATGATGAAATTGTTATAACTGCCAAGCAAGCCTTAGCTGTAGGAGATATGTCTGAATTTAAGTGTAGCAAAATATCAATTAATGGAACAAATGAAGATTTATCATCCTTAAAATTACCGGCAAACGCAAAGCAGATTTCATTTTCAAATGTTTGTAAATTACCGTCTATTAATGAACAATGCTCAGCAATTACATTAAACTCATGCTGTTTAGAAAATAATGTAAGTTTTAAGCATGTTGATGATGTTAGATTGTCTAAATGTGATTGTTCCAAAATAGATGTAAAATTTCCGGCAAATGCAAAAAAAATATATTTAAAAGGTTGCTGTTTCTCCGAAAATGCAAAACTTGATTTTTCAAACTGCGAAAAAGGCAATATATCTGATATCAAAGGATGTGCATCAATTAAGATGCCTAAAATGTCTTTTGGATATACTACATCATTGCCAGATAGAGTTTCTGAAATATCAACAACTTTTATTCAATCGGCCAATTTAACCTCTATTGCTGATAATATTAAAATTGTAGACACAGAAAATAAAGATGGTAAAAATATACCATTAAAGATTTTGAAA
Source organism: uncultured Alphaproteobacteria bacterium (assembly GCA_900553115.1). Lineage (GTDB taxonomy): Bacteria > Pseudomonadota > Alphaproteobacteria > RF32 > CAG-239 > RUG410. Next base: position 1,753 of record USCF01000180.1, on the reverse strand, counting down.
AATAAAGGTCTGTCAAAAACACAAATTTCAAAGCTCAGAAAAGGGCGTTTTGGCAAAATATTTAATAAATTTAAAACAATACTGAAATCCACTTTTACTAAAAAGAAGCCTAATGAAAATACTGACACGGCAGAAAAAAATGACCGTATATCTGCAACAGATAAAGATATAATTAGAAAACTAAGTGGTAGAAGTATTGAACGCGCAAGTTCAAACCATAAAACAGAACAAACTAAAAATATGGAATTGTCTAATCCAGCAAAACATATTCAACAATTACGAACTGCAGGAGCGAGAATTAAACAACCTGTTCAGAAAACACAAATCAGCAATACTATTACTAAAAACAATATAGCCAGTCGTTAAAAAAAGTTAGTCTTTGACAGTGTCTTCAGCTTCAACTTCGTGGTCGTCGATGGAATAGCCGGTGGCGCGGATGGTGCGGATGTAGTCGGCGCCAAATTCGTTTAGAGCTTTGCGCAAGCGGCGGATATGCACATCTACCGTGCGTGTTTCAACGTATACGCTGTTGCCCCAAACTTCACGCAACAAATCTTCTCGCGAAAAAACATGGCGCGGATTGGCAATCAGCAGCTTTAAAATTCGAAATTCGGTTGGTCCTAAACGGATATAATTTTCGCCGCGGAAAACTTTTTTTTCAATAGTGTCCAAGCGTATATCTTGAAAAGTATATTCTTTTTGGGTTAGCTGGTTAGTGGTGCTGACACGGCGCAAATTGGTTTTTATGCGCGCCAAAAGCTCTGGTACGGAAAAAGGTTTGGTCACATAGTCATCTGCTCCGGCCGAAAGCCCGATAACTTTGTCTTCTTCCTGACTTTTGGCGGTTAGCATAATGATTGGGATATTTTTCAGCTCCGGATTGTTGCGGATAATTTTGCACAGTTCTAAACCAGATATTTCAGGCAGCATCCAATCCAGCAAAATCAACGATGGCAGATGTTTTTCAACAGCGCTAAGCACGCGGTTTCCATGAGCCACAGTAATGGTTTCATAGCCGTTTTTTTCTAAGTTATATTTTAATAACAGGGCGATAGCTTGCTCATCTTCAACAATCATAATTGTAGCCATTAATTTTCTCCCAGTTTATGTAGTTTTTGAATAACTTTGTCCGGTGCATCGCTTTTGAAAATTGCACTGCCGGCAACCAGTACATTTGCTCCATGTTCAACGCAAAGCTTTGCTGTTTCGGGATTAATTCCTCCGTCAACTTCAAGGCTAATGTTTCTGCCGGCAATCAAATTTTTGGTTTCGGCAATTTTCGGCAGCATAGCCGACATAAATTTTTGTCCGCCAAATCCTGGTTCAACCGTCATAATCAATATGTTGTCAATATCATCTAAAAACGGTGTCAAAACTTGTGCCGAAGTGTTTGGCTTTAGGGAGACACCTGCTTTTAGACCAGCGGATTTTATTTGCGCCAAAACGGTGTATAAATCAGCGCAAGCTTCATAATGCACTGTAATCAAATCGGCGCCGCTGTTTAAAAATTGTGGTAGAAAACTCAGCGGTTCTTCCACCATCAAATGTGCGTCAAAAAACATTTTGCTCAGAGGTCGCAACTGTTTAATTACATCGGCGCCAAAGCTCAAATTCGGCACAAAATGCCCGTCCATAATATCCAAGTGCAGCCAATCGGCGCCGGCGTTTTCAACCTTATGAACATCTTTTTCTAAATTTGTAAAATTTGCCGCTAAAAGACTTGGTGCAACCAAAACCATGCTCTTCTCCCTCT
>USCF01000179.1 GCA_900553115.1 uncultured Alphaproteobacteria bacterium | reverse complement strand
TGCGCTGATTTGCCCTTTGATATAATCCGTAAATTCCGATGTAAACGACACTTTACGACTTTTCAGCAAAGTTTGCAGCTGAATATCCATAAAACCGAATTCGACCAAAAAAATCGCCGTAAAAAGCAGATGTAACCCTTTATGGCGCAATAAATAAAAAAGCAGCAACGTCGCCTCAAAAACGCCTAAACTATACCAATAACTCGGCTCAAACGGCAAAGCAAAATACAAGGCTATGCCCAAACCAAACAAAAACGGTGTCCAAGCTAGCCACCTGCCCTGTTCAGACAAAAAATTTTCTAAAACATAGCCTTTTATTTTGCGGAAAATTTTCATTTTTTATAGTTTTTTATTGTCTTTATAATAGCTTCTGCGGCATTATCACTAGGTGTCTGCTGCCCCATACCAAGCAGTTTACGCACCTTTTCAAAGCCATCCATCTGCTGATTATAAACCGGCTTGTGCTTTATAAACTGCTCTACATAGTACATAATTTTTTCAACACAGCAATCTTGCTGCAACAATTCCGGAACAATTTCTTTACCCAGCAAAATATTGCTTAAATTCACAAATTGAATATGAATAAAATGACGCGCCAGCCATTCGGTCAGCTTAGGTACTTTATAGGCAATAATGTGCGGAACATCGACAATAGCCAGTTCTAGCGCTACCGTACCGGACGCCGCAATCGCCATATCACCGCTCTTGAAAGCGTCGTGACGTTCTTTTGTTCCTTCCACAATTTCTATCGGCAAACCAGATTGTTTTACCATCTCCTTAACCTGTGCAGCAACTGTACTGACTGTCGGAATGACAAAAGAAAAATCGTTATAGCGTTCATGCAGCTGCTTTACTACTTCTAAAAACGTTGGCAGCAAGCGTTCTACTTCATTATGGCGCGACCCCGGAAGAACCAATAACAAGCGGTTTTCTTCCGGAATATGATGACGTTTTTTGAAATCTCCTTTAACTCCGTTTACCACTTCGCTTTCTATCACCGGATGACCGACAAATTCAGTCTGCAAATTATATGGCGTAAAATATTTTGGCTCTTGCGGAAACAAAGTCAGCAGCAAATCAATATATTTATACATGGTGCGGGCGCGTTTCTTTTTCCAAGCCCAAACCTGCGGTGCCACATAGTGCACTTGCGGAATATTTAATTTAAGCTGACGCAGTTTTTTATGCACACGCGCCGAAAAACTCCAACTATCTATGGTCACTACCACATCAGGCCGCACTTTTTGAATATCGGCAACCGTTTCATTGATATGGCGCAACACGCGCGGAATGCTTGGAATAACCTCGGCCAAGCCCATAACCGCCAAATCACTGATATTAAATAAAGATTTTATACCTTCAGCTTGCATTCCCTCGCCGCCGACTCCGTAAAATTCGGCATTTTTATCTTTGCGGCGCAAAGCTTTGATTAAACGAGCGCCCAAAGAATCTCCGGACGGCTCTCCGGCAATCAGATAATATTTCATTATTTTTTCTCCTCCGGTATAATTCCCTTTATAAACATTCCGTATTTATCAGCTAATTTTATAACTTCATCGGCCTCGACCATCAGCGCATTTCCGGCATGAACAGCCAAACCGCGGAAACCGGCTTTATGCAGATTTTCAATCGTTCGCGTACCGATAGCCGGCAAATCTATGCGCAAATCTTGCTGCGGCTTGCGCAGTTTAACCAAAATTCCGGCCGCACCTTTGCGCTGATAGGTACCGCAGCGGCGCACCAGCTCATCAGTTCCTTCAATGCCTTCAACACCCAAGATTAGCCCTTGCTGCACAATAACTGACTGTCCGACGTCTAACCGCCCCAAAGCCAAGCCGACTTCCACGCCGCGTTCAATATCGGCTTCGGCCTGCTTATCCGGTTTATGCTTTGTCAAAACACCTTCTTTGGCCAGCAATTCCGGCATAACTTCATGAATACCGACGACTCGCATATTTTCAGACTCTATTTCTTTAATCAGGGCGCGCAAAATACCATCGTCGCCCAAAGCTTTCATTCCGATTTTAGCAAAAAAAGCCGCCGTGCGCAAATCCGGAACCAACTCTGACAAGGTCGGGCGATGTATTGTGCCAATCATCACAACTTCTTCCACACCTTCATCGGCAAAAGTCTTAAAACCGGTTCCGGCTTGCCCGATGCGAATCCATTTATGCGGAATAAGCGGGGTAAAAGCCGCCTTATCGGCGTTGCCTTCTATTGCCAGTACATAAAATTCTCTGCCGGTGTCCAAGCAATGCTCTATCAGCATTTTCGGCAATCCGGTGCCGCCGGCGATAATTCCTAATTTTTTTTGTGTTTTTTCCATTTTCAACAGCTCTGTTATTGATATTTACTGCAATATTAGCAGACACCGCCGCAAATACAACATTTTTTTAGAAAGTTAACGAATCAATGTTGACAAAAGTTGATAAAAATGGTATAAGATAATTGTTAATCAAATTATTTTAGTAATCATTTTAAATTTTTGTATATATGAATAATATGTATAAT
>USCF01000178.1 GCA_900553115.1 uncultured Alphaproteobacteria bacterium | reverse complement strand
TTTATGCTTTAATAGCAGTTAACAGAAAGGAAAAAAGATGAATAGACGCGTTTTGAAACCTGCTCAGCTGAAAATAGAATTGGAAAAATGTTTGCATTGTGCGGCTAAGCCTTGCTTAAAAGCCTGTCCGGTGCATTGTTCGCCGTGCGACTTTATTGCCGCGGCAAAAAATGGCGAATGGCAGAAAGCGGCGGAGCTGATTGAAAGTCAGAATCCATTGGCGCAAAGCTGTGGATTGATTTGTCCGGATAAGTTTTGCCAAAAAGCCTGTGTTAGAGCCAATTTGGATAAAGCTATAAAAATTCCGGCAGTGCAGGCGGCAATTATGCAAAAAGCGCGGAATGAAAATATGCCTTTAGCGAACGTGCCAAATCCAAATGGCCTAAGAGTAGCGGTCATTGGTTCAGGTCCTGCCGGTATTGGCGCTGCGGCGGTGCTGTTGCGGCAGGGTTTTTGTGTGACTATTTTTGAAAAAAGTAACCAAATCGGCGGAGCGCTTAATTTGATACCGGCAGAGCGGTTGCCACGTGAAGTTATTGCTGCGGATTGGAAAAGAATTGCGGCTAATCCAAACTTGACGATAAAACTTAATACTTTGGCTGATGATTATGAAACTTTGCTGGAACAAGGTTTTGAGGCGGTTATTGTTGCGGTTGGCGAGCAGACTAGACGTATGCTTAATATTGTCGGCGAAGATCTTAGTGTTTCGTATGTGGAATATCTCAGCAATCCGCAAAAGTATCAGACCAATGGCAATGTGGCTGTCGTGGGCGGCGGCGAAGTGGCGCTCGATTGCGCTTTGACGGCTAAACGGCTGGGCGGAATGGTAGAAATGTTTGTGCGCCGAGGTTTGAGCAATATGCGTATGGGGTTGGACGATTACGCTGATTTGATTTCAAACGACATCAATGTCACTACCATGACTAGAGTCGCCAAGATAGAAAAGCAAAAAGAAAATTTATTGACAGCGTATACGATTAAAACTCGTTTTAACGCTGATGGAAAATTAGAGGATATTCCAAACACGCAAACTGCGCGGCCGGATTTTTCTTTGATTATTTTGGCTTTGGGCAGTAGCTGCCGTGAAAACAAGATAGATAATCCGCGCGTTATTTATGCCGGAGATTGCGTAAATGGCGGTTCAACAGCCGTTGAAGCGGTGGCTTCCGGTAAAGCGGCGGCACAGAAATTTATGGAACAAATAGCTTAGTCCACAGGACCGGTTTCACGCAAATGCTGTTTGATTGCGCCCATTTTCCAGCGTAGATGGTCTTTGCTGAATTTATTAATATAAAAGAAGTAACCGGCGGTCACAAATAATCCGGCAGCGGTCCAAGAAATGGCACTGGCGTAGAATATGCCGGTATAGCCCATAACTTTTGCCAAATAAATGGCGGCAAAAATACGGGTTGAAAGCTCAATGAGGCTTGATATAAACGGAACAATCGGTTTGCCCATACCTTGCACAGTGTTACGAAAGACAAAAATCAAGCCCAAGAAAAAGTAGAATTGCGTACTGATAACCAGATATTCTTTGCCGATTCTCAAAATGTCGTTGTTGCCGTCGTTAACAAAAATTCCAATCATATTTTCTCCGACTTCACGCATTAAAAAGAAACCAAACACGCTCAAACCAGTAGAAATTAAAAAGGCGTATTTAGCGCCGCGGCGAATACGTGAAAGCAAACTAGCTCCCCAGTTTTGCGCTGAAAATGTGGCCATGGCCAAACCAATAGCCATCAGCGGTTGAGTTGCCATTTGCTCAATGCGCAAAGCGGCGGCAAAAGCGGCGATCACTGACGGACCAAAGGAGTTGCATACACCTTGCACAATCAAAATACTAAATGATAGAATGGAAAATTGCAAAGCCATTGGCACGGCAATATTCAAGTGGTCGCGCATAATCTGCCAGCTGAATTTCATAAAACGGCGATCAAGGCGCAGCAATGGAAATTTTTTCCACATATAAATATAGCATAGAATTACCGAAATCGTGTTTGCAACCAATGTTCCAAAAGCCGAGCCGACAACGCCCCATTTGAAATTATTGATAAAAACAAAATTCAGCACAATATTAATCAGTGAGGAAAAGACCAAAAAATAAAGCGGGGTTTTGCTGTCGCCCAACGCGCGAATAAAACCTGACAGCAGATTGAAAGTGATAATCATTACAGCGCTTAAAGAAAGTACAAACATAAACTTGTACGCGTTTTCAAAAATTTCGGCCGGTACGTTCATCAAGTGTAACAGCGGTTTTAGGCTGAATATAAGACCAAGCGTCATAACAATGCTCAAAGCCAAAGCGGCGACTAAGCTATGAAAAACCGAATATTGTACGCCATCATCGTCATGTGCGCCGAATCGCTGTGCTGTGACCACGGTCAAACCGCCTGTGAAACCAAAAGCAATCATTAAAAACACCATATAAATAGGTGCTGAACTGCCGACTGCAGCCAAAGTTTCTGTACCAAGCAAACGTCCGACAATCACCATGTCCGAAATTTGATATATTTGTAAAAAGAGGTTGCCCAGCAAAAGCGGAATTGCAAATTTTATAATCAAAGTCAGCGGATTGCCGGTTGTCAAATCATTAGTCATCTTTTTTACCTCTTTTTTTTTATTTTC
>USCF01000177.1 GCA_900553115.1 uncultured Alphaproteobacteria bacterium | reverse complement strand
TTTATTTTTCCAAATCTTTTACAATTTCTTCTGTTATTTTTTTAGCGTCGCCAAGAAGCATAATGGTGTTGGGCGCGTAAAACAATGGATTGTCTACGCCGGAATAGCCGGCAGCCAATGAACGTTTTACAAAAAATACGGTTTTTGCTTTTGACACATCTAAAGTAGGCATACCGTAAATAGGAGAATTTTGGTCGGTCTGCGCCACCGGATTTGTAATGTCATTAGCGCCAATAACATAAACAACATCTGTAGAGGCAAAGTCGGCGTTAATATCTTCCATGGCATAAATCTTGTCATACGGAATTTGCGCTTCGGCAAGCAAAACATTCATATGCCCAGGCATCCTTCCGGCTACGGGGTGAATGGCAAAACGTACGTCTACTCCATATTTTTCGGTCAGAATATTGGTCATATTTTTTAGAGCGATTTGCGCTTGTGCCGCCGCCATACCAAAACCTGGGACAATAATTACTTTATGAGCGTTTTCCATAATATAAGAAGCTTCTTCAGCCGAACCGGTTTTAATCAGTCCGGTAATGGTTGGTTCTTTGCTGGTGGAGGAATTTACCGGCCAAACAATGTTAAACAAAGAACGGTTCATTGCCTTGCTCATAACATAGGACAAAATCGTGCCGCTGGCGCCAACCAAAGTTCCGGTAATGATTAGCAATAAATCGCCGGCAAGTAAGCCAACTAAAACAACGGCCCAGCCAGAAAGAGAATTTAATAAGGATATAACAACCGGCATATCGGCTCCGCCAATTGGCATAGTTCCGCATATACCAATCAGTAAAGATAAAATGATAAGGCCGGCAAAACCTTTGTCATAAAGTACAAAATAGGCAATGTTCAGCAAAAGCAATAGTTCTAAAAACAAGCTTATCCATTTTAGCCAATTAATGTTTTTGCGCAGCAATCCGTGCAGTTTGGAAAAAGCAATCATTGAACCGCTGAAAGTAATAAGACCGATAACAATGCATAATGCTTCTAAGATATTTTTTTTAGGATATTCAAATGGACAGCTGATAATCAGAGCAGAGGCTAGACCGCCGATACCGTTTAATAGAGCTACCATTTGCGGCAAGGTTGATAATTTTACCTTTAAAGCAAATAAAACGCCCACACCGCAGCCAGCGGACAAGGTTAGCAGTATCAATAATGCGTTATATCTTAAATTGAGCGTCAAGCAAGTTAAAAGTGCCAGCCCGACAGATACCAAAGCTATATGATATCCTTTTACAACCCTTGCCGGAGATGATAAGCAATCTATGGCAGTAACCATCAAAAAAGCAGAACAAAGATAAAGCAGAGAGCTAATCATGATTCTTATTATCCTTTTTCTTAAAAAGTTCCAACATACGTATAGTAACGGCTAAACCGCCGACTAAGTTAATAGAGGCTAAAAAGATAGCAACCAGACTAATAGCCAATATTATGGGGTCGTTATTGTGTCCGGCAATTATAATGCCGCCCAAAACTGTAAGTCCGCTGATGGCGTTGGTGGCGCTCATCAGGGGTGCGTGCAGCGACGGTGAAACCCGCCAAACCGTAAAGTAGCCCAAAAAGGCGGATAATATCAGTATTGTGAGTAAATAGATGTCTTCCATGGTTTTACGCCTTGGTTAAAAGAATTTGCGACCATACTTCTTTATCCTGCTTTATCTTGTTAAAGCGAGAAAGAAAGTTATAAACGTTGCGAGAGTGTAAGAAGCTTGCCGAATAAGCTACATCTGACGCCAAATGCGAATCGGCTAAAAGCTTATAGTGCTGATTATCAAGTAATCGACCGTCAATACTGTTTTCAACATTTCCTCCGGCCATATCCAAAACGACAGCGCCAGATGGCAAACGCTGCAGCTGTTCGGCCGACAGAATCCTTGGAACTTTGCCGCTGATAACGGAAACAGCCGTGATAACAATATTGCAGTTGGGTAAAATGCTGTCTATGTTTTCTTTTTCAGAAGTAATAAATTGGGCGTTAAGAGATTTAACTTGTTCTTCGGCTTCGGGGCGTATATCTGTGGCGTATACTTGCGCTCCCATGCGCTGTAAAGTGGCGATTGCCTGCAATCCGGCAACGCCGGCGCCGAACACCAACGCTTTTAACGGCATAAGAGTACCTGCTGCGGTCATCATTAAAGGGGTGGTTTTATTTTGCATATCCATGGTTAGTAAAGCTGCTTTGTAACCGGCTAGGTTATGCTGAGAGGAAAGAGTGTCTATATCTTGTACGCGTGACAAGCGTGGCAGACGCTCGAGCGCCACACAGTTTATTTTATATTTTTGCCAAATTTCTGTACGTTCTGGTTTTTTGTAACTTTCAAAGTTGCCTAATATCCATAAATCAGGATGCAAATAAGCATATTCGCCTTCTTGAGGCGCCCAAATTTTGGCAATAAACTCTGATTTTTCATACACATCCATGGCCGTGTGTAAAATTGTGGCTCCGGCTTCGATGTATTGTTCATCAATAAATCCGGCTCTTTCTCCGGCTCCGGTTTCTACATAGATCTCGTATCCGTCGTCAATCAGCTGTTTTATGGTTTGCGGTATTATAGCTACTCTATATTCCCACGCCGGACGCTCTTTTACTAATCCAATAATCATGACATCCTCATAAAAATG
>USCF01000176.1 GCA_900553115.1 uncultured Alphaproteobacteria bacterium | reverse complement strand
AGATAGTTTTTTTTATGTATTAAGAATCGTTCCGTATATATTAAAAACTGTGTAATATGATTAGACCTCCTTAAAAACGCTTTTATATTCGTAACCTGTGTATGTATGATTTGTTTACGTAAATATTTAAAACCGTTTTAATATGATTAGAGCTCCATGTTAGTAACAACTTAATGATTATTGATGAATTAATTGTCGGTAAAATGTTATTTAACTTCCAGCTATGATTAGAGCGTCTCCTGTCGGACATTAATTAGTATAATGTCGTTTCCAGTTACATAAAGAAATAAGTATCCTGAACAAATCAGTCTTATAATTCTTTACCTCCTTGCTATTCGGCTAGGAGGTTTTCTTTTTTAAATATAGTCAATTTTTTATGCATTATTTGTTCTGTTTTGTTGTAATGACACAGAAAAGTTTGTATTATCTTCAAAAATGGAGAGAATAAATGAAAGCGTTGATTTTAGCTATCGGAAAATGCAAACACGGCTCACCGGAAGCGGCAATAATCGCCGAATATGTTAAACGTTCGGGCTGGGATGTGATTATTAAAGAAAAAGACAATTCTACACAGGAAGACGAAGCTAAATTTTTGCAGAACTCGATTCCTAACGGCGCTAAAGTGATTGTGCTTGACGAACGCGGCGTAAATATCTCTAGTATGGAGTTGGCGTCTAAAGTTGAACACTGGATTCTTGACGGCTGTTCAGAAATTTGTTTTTTAATCGGCGGCGCGGACGGGCATTTGCAATCTACCCGCGACAAAGCGGATTTAATTCTTTCGTTTGGCAAACTCACTTTGCCGCACATGCTGATGCGGGCGGTTTTAAGCGAACAGATTTATCGTATGCAGACAATTATAAATCATCATCCCTATCATCGGCAATAAAATCCATTCCCATAATTTCGGATACAACATCATAATCAAAACCGGCGCGGATTAAAGCTGCCATATCTTTTTGACGATTTAGTTTCCGTGCTTCCTCATTAGGGCGGAACGGACCGATTTTTTTGCGTTTTGCTAATTTCAGGGCCATTTCTTGCGGATTATAGCCAAAGTCGTCCAGCATTTCATCAATTTGCGCATTGGCAATACCTTTTTCGCGCAGCTTGTTTTGAATATAACGAGCCGGTTTGCCGACCGCAAGATAATGCCGGACTTTGATTTCTGTAAAACGCTCATCATCCAGATAATGCAATTTTTCAAACTCCGCCAAAACATTTTCCACCCATTGATAGGCTTCTTGTTTGTTAAATTCGGGATTCTCTTTGGCATATTGATTAACACGCTTTTGCAATACCGAGCGCAAGTTTTCTACCGAAGATTCAAAACGTTTTAAATAATACAAACCAATGTTTTTCAAACGCTGAGGCGTGATTTTTTTGGCAGGACGCTTGCGTTTTGGTTGTTCTGTTTCGGGATAATTTTCGTAACTCACTTGAAATGTCTCCTTTTTCGCCCTAAATCTATGCATAATAGAACAATAGTTTAATCACAAAGAGGTTTTTAAAAGATGAATAAAGATAAATGCGTTTCCTTTAATTTGGATAATAATGCGTTTCGCGGACGTTTGGTGCGTTTGGATAATGTTTTAGCCGAAGTATTTTCACATCATAAATACCCAGATAATGTTGGCGCGGCAGTGGCTGAAACCACAGCGCTGGGCGTTATGCTGGCGAGTCTTATGAAGTTTGACGGTCTATTTACATTGCAAATTCAAGGCAATGGTCCAATTTCTGATTTGGTTACTGATGTTACCTCTGAAGGCAAAGTGCGTGCAACCGCCAGATTTGATGAACAGAAAATGAAAGAGGCGCAGGCTTTGCGCAAAACTGAGGGCGAATTGGAAGCAGCACCTTTTTGGCTTGGCAAAGGCAGTTTGATTTTCACAATCGACCAAGGAAAAGGAACAGACTTGTATCAAGGAGTTGTTGATTTGCAGGGTAGTACTTTGGAAGCATGCGCTTTGCGCTATTTCAAATATTCTGAACAAATTGACACCCATTTGCATTTATATCTGAACAAGAAAGGCGATTATTGGCAAGCTGCCGGTATTTTGATTCAAAAAATGCCGACTGCCGGCGGTAAGGAAATGGCAGAAAGCGAAGAAGAAATTGCCGAAAAATGGAATGAAGATAAAATTTTGCTGGATAGTTTAACCTCAGCAGAAATGTTTGACAGCAGCCTGACAGCTGACGATATTTTGTTCCGCTTGTTCCATGAACATCAGGTACGCGTTGTAAAGGCCAGCGAATATTACTTTGGCTGTCGCTGCAGCCGCGAAAAACTGTTGACTACATTGAGCTCTATGAAAGAAGACGACATCAATGACATGGTAGAAAACGGCAAAATCACCGCAACCTGCAATTTCTGCGGACAAGTTTATTCTTTTGATAAAGGCGAACTTTTGAAACATTAAGCTTAATTTTTAAGCATATCTTAAACTTTACCCTGTAAGTTAGACCTAAATATTAGGTTCAACTTATGGGGTATAATAATATGACAAGTTTTTTTAAAACATTTTGTGCCGTTTCTTTTGCCGGAATTTTGAGCGCATGTTCAACTATGAATAATAATGAAGCGGCTCCGGAAAAATATAGCGATTTGCATTTTGACAATAAAAAGCCAATTGAGTTAATGGTTAAAAAAATTGAAGTGAAATCTGAGTTTAC
>USCF01000175.1 GCA_900553115.1 uncultured Alphaproteobacteria bacterium | reverse complement strand
AAGGAATTTGGCTGGCTATGCCGCTTTCTGAAATCTTGACGTTTGCGGCTATTGGTGTTTTTTATTTGTTGCAAAACAATAGCTGCACAAAAAAAACAGCCTTAAGGCTTTGACCTTAAGGCTGTTTTTTAATTTTCCTCAGAAACAATTTGCCTCTGACAATTTGTTTTCCCAAGATTGTATTTTACCTGCATAGTGCATTTTTTCCAATGTTGTTAAAACATAATCCAGCATTTTTCCGTGAGTTTGAAAGCATTCCAACGGCGCTCCGGAAGAATCCAGCCATAACTGCATCAATTTGCAATAGCCATATTTCGGTTCTTGTTTACGGTCGTTTCCGCATTTGTCAGCCTCTCGGACAAACAAATCCATAAACAGACGCAAAACCACAAAGCTTAATTTGCAGTTTTCAATATACCACTTAAGCTTTTCGTAATTCGATTTACCGGCCATCAGCAAATCAATACCTATTTGCGCGCAAAACCAATCCAGTTTGTCTGCTTTATGCTTGTACAGCTGGCAGAAAAATTCCACCGGCATTTTTTCAGTCAATATAAACTGTTCCGGAACAGATAATTTTCTGTTTTCTACGCTGTCAACAAACAACTGCCACAGTTTGCGATTGTTCATCAAAATGATGACTTCCAGCTTAGAATTACGCAAATATCTATACTCTTCAATTTTGATATCCAAACCGGCAACATAGCTTAGCTTATTAGCCAATTGATTTTGGGCGATATATCCACTCAAAACCGTTTCCACTCTAAAATCACAATTTTGAATGTATCGTTCGCAAAGCTTTCTAAACATTTTTGTCGACATACAATCAAACATGTTTAAAAAAGCATAACCAAGAATTTTAATAATATTCATACGCAACAATTATTTAAAATAATAAAACTTATGCCGCAAGTATATCTCACGGCATAAAAAAAGTCAATATCCTTTATATATCAGGAAAGCTGCGCTTGATAAAGCGAGGCATAAATACTGTCCGGTTTGGCAATCAGTTCTTTATGCGTGCCGGTTTCAACAATTTTACCATAGTTTACAACCACAATCTTATCAGCATTATGCACAGTCGAAAGCCGGTGCGCTATCACAAACACAGTTCTATCTGCCATCAAATTATCTATAGCCTGCTGCACTATGGCTTCTGATTTATTATCCAAAGCCGAAGTTGCCTCATCCAAAATAACTATCGGCGCATTTTTGATAAACGCGCGCGCAATCGCTATACGCTGTTTTTGCCCTCCGGAAAGCAGCACTCCGCGTTCACCGATTTGCGTATCCAAACCTTTTGGAAGTTCTTTGATAAAATCAGTCAGACAAGCGCAAGAAACTGCGTATTCAATTTCTTTATCGCCGGCGCCTTCATTGCCAAGCAAAATATTATCACGAATAGTTCCGGAAAAAAGGAAGTTATCTTGAAAAACAACAGCAATTTTATCACGCAGAGAATATAGCGAATAATCTCGAATATCTGTACCATCTATCAAAATTTGTCCTGAAGTCACGTCATAAAAACGCGGCAGCAAATTAACCATTGTTGTTTTTCCGCCACCGGAATTACCAACCAAGGCAATCGTCTGACCTTTTTTGATGTCTAAATTAATATTTTTCAGCACCGGTTTTCCGGCAACATATTCAAAGTTCACGTTTTTATAAGAAATACCGCGGTTGATTTCTTTCAGTTCTTTAGCGTTTGGTTTATCAACAATTTTTGGTGCTTGCTGCAGCAGTTCAAAAACCCGCTCCATTGCCATCAATGCAATCTGCACATTATTAAAATTGTTGCCAATACCTTTAATCGGATTATAAAGCAAAATCAGCGCTGCCACAAACGACACAAAGTTTCCAGCCGTTATCTGATGATGCACGATCAAATAGCTGCCCACCCAAATAACTAAAGCAATCCCCAGCGACACCACAAAGTGCATCAACGGAGAAAGCATACCCGTACGCTGCACCATTTTCATACCAAGCTTAAAAACACGGCGCAAAGTGTCATCAAAACGACTGTTCTGGTAATCATACAAATTGTATGATGAAATAATGCGGTTACCGCAAAAACTTTCATTATAGTGTGTTACCACCTCGGCACTTGTAAACACCGTTTTCTTGTTAATATCTTTAATGCGTTTTCTAACTCTGGTCAGCGGGAACAAAGCGCCAAACAGCACAATTACAGCGATAATCGCTAATTGCCAGCTATTATAAAACAGCACAACAATTAAAGAGATTGAAGAAAAAAAGCGGGTGGAAAACTGTTTTATATTACTCAACAATCCGCTGCAAGCCGCGTCAACATCGTTATTGAAACGCATCATAACATTGCCGGAAGTCGTTGTGTCAAAAAAAGACGCTTCAAATTTCATCAGTTTTTCAAACAAAGAAATTTTTACATCGCTGGCAATGCGGTTACCAACCCAAGTATTTGTAAAATTGGCGGCAAATGTCAAAACACCTTGCAACGCGCTGAATAAAATAATCACCAACGGAATCCACATTGTATTAGTGTTTTTTTCTATCATCATCACATCCATATAAGGCTTGAGCGCCCAAGCAATGACCGCATCCATAGCGCCAACAGGCAACGTCAGCAAAATAGCCAGCAAAGCCCTGCCCCAATATGGTTTTATAAACGGCCACATCTGCCCATAGTCATAAAGCAC
>USCF01000174.1 GCA_900553115.1 uncultured Alphaproteobacteria bacterium | reverse complement strand
GAATCTGTTGTCTACGGAATCGCAAACGATCCTCAGTCTATTTCGGCTAAAGATTTTGTTGAAGGATATGAGTTTACAACCATGTGTTTCAATCGTCCGGCAATCACCAAAGACTCAAAACAGTATAAAAATATGCTGAAAGCCAAAGAGTTGGTTGAAGCCGCAGCCCAAAGGGCTAGCGCATAAAAACAAAAAAACACCGCTTAGCGTAGGCTAAACGGTGCTTTTTTTTATGCTTTTTGTTATAAACAACCATGTGTTTCTTTGGCATAACGAGCATAGTCTTTATAATATTGACGTAAGCTTTCTTCTACCAAATAGTTTACAGTACCTTTTGGATAATTACCTTTGCTATCCGGCGCGCCAGCTTTGACACCGGTCAAAATTTCTATACCATCATCAACAGTGTCAATTGCATAAATGGTAAAGCGTCCTTCTTCTACAGCCTGCACAATATCTGCCCGCAGCATCAAATTATCAACATTGGTGCGCGGAATAATCACACCTTGTTTGCCACTTAGACCATCGTGAGCGCAAACATCAAAGAAACCTTCGATTTTTTCGTTTACTCCGCCAATTGGCTGAATTTCACCAAACTGATTGATAGAACCTGTCACAGCAATGCTTTGCTTTATCGGCAAATTAGCAATCGCCGACATCAAGCAATAGTACTCGGTTGAAGAAGCGCTATCGCCATCAACTCCGCCATATGACTGTTCAAACACAATAGAAGCAGACAATGAAAGCGGCGAATGTTTGGCAAAACGGTTAGCAATCAATGATTTTAATATCAATACGCCTTTGGTATGAATTGGACCACTCATAGAAATTTCGCGCTCAATATCAATAAAATCGCCTTTACCAATTCTCACCTGTGTAGTAATGCGCGCCGGCTTACCAAATGAATAACGCGAAAAATCATAGACAACCAAACCATTAATCTGTCCCACGCGTTCGCCTTTGACATCCATCAAAATAGTGCCCTTGTCAATTTCTTCCAGCATGGCTTTTTTAATGCGGTCAGAACGATAAATCTGCGCTTCTATGGCTTGGTCAATATGATTTTTGCCAATTTGCTTAGAGTTGGAAACACGCGCCCAATAATCGGCCTCGCGCAATAAGTCACCAATAGAAGAAATGTGCGCGGTCAATTTTCCGGCATCATCGGCCAAACGAGAGGCATATTCAATTACCCTTGCCACAGCTTGACGATTGAGCGAGCGCAGTTGTTTCTTTTTTGAAAGAGATCCGATAAGTTTGGCATATTCCACTTCATTTTCGGCATTTCTATCCATAATCATGCCAAAATCAGCCTCAACTTTGAAAAAGTCGCGGAAATCAGGATCTCTTTCGCTCAGCAATTCATAAATTTCAAAATCGCCGGTCAAAACCACCTTAACATCTAAAGGAATCGGTTCCGGATCCAGAGAAATGGTGGTGAAACTGGTTTCTTCTGACGGCGCTTCAATTTTTACTCGTTTGGATGCAATGGCTCGTTTCAAAGAATCCCAAGCGAAAGGCTGTTCCAAAACCTTGCGAGCATCAAGCAGCAAAAATCCGCCGTTAGCCTGATGCAATGCGCCGGCTTTAATCAAAGTAAAATCGGTCAGCAAAGCACCGTATTGCTGAATGCGCTCCACTTTTCCCACTAAATTGCCCTGAGTAGGATAGTCAACAGTAATTATCGGCGCACCGGAATTTGGCACGTTTTTAACAATCACATTAACTTTAAATTTGGCAAATTTATCTTCCTCCGGCTGTTTCATTTTGCTCAAAAGCTGCTGTAAAGGATCTTCGTCTGCACCGGTTGCCGCCGCTTGTTTATCGCTGTCAGTCGGCACAAAATCATCAATATTATCCATAATATTGTCTTGAATTTGTTTCAAAAATCTGGACGGCTGTTGGCTTTTATATTTTTTACGCAAGGCATCAATCGGATCTTTCACCGCCGAACGAACAAATTTTTCACGCAAAATAGTAATCTCGCGTTTTTGTTTTTCTTCCCAACGCGGCAAATCCTGAGTAGCGTTTTCAATTTCTTCCTGCATGGCGTTTAAATCGTCCATAACCAGCTTTTTTTCTTCTTCCGGAAGCTGTTCAAACGCATCTGGGCTTAGAACTTCGCCATCTTTCATCGGCGCCACGACAAGCCCCATTTGCATATGCAGCAAAGAAACTCGCTTGCCTTTGGCTTTTTTTTGCAACACATTGATATATTCTTCTTTTTTAGCCTTATATTTTTGGCGAATAATACCAAGCGCAGCTTTATATTCCTCAGACTCAATAATCTCTGGCAGCGAATCTGCCAATTCATCGAGTAACTCATCAACATCTTTGGCAAATTCTGCGGCTTGACCGGCCGGAAAACTCATAGCAATCGGTTTATATGGCTCATCAAAATTATACACATAAGCCCAATCGTCTGGAGTTTTGCGGTTTTTAGCTTCCTTTTCCAAAATACGTTTAACCAAACTGGTTTTGCCGGTTCCCTCAGGCCCCAAGCAAAATAAATTATAGCCGCGAGATTTGATGTGTATACCAAGCTCCACCGCATGAATAGCCCTATCCTGCCCTAAAGCTGATAAACGCTCTTCCAAATCGGCAGTTGTGTTAAAATCAAATTTTGACGGATCACATTTGCGATAAAGTTGGTCGGAAGTTAATTTTGTAATAGCCATTTTAA
>USCF01000173.1 GCA_900553115.1 uncultured Alphaproteobacteria bacterium | reverse complement strand
AACTTCATTTTTTTCTTTATTAAAGCCTAACACATAGAGCGGACGCTCGGCAGCTATACCCATACCGCGGCGCTGACCAACCGTGTAATGCCAAATTCCTTGGTGCTGCCCCAAAACTCTCCCGTCGCTGGTCACAAAATTACCAACCTGCGGTTCATTTTGCAAAATGTCGTTAATATCACCGGTATAAAAATCCTGACTATCAGGTTTATCCGAAACCTCCAAACCAAACTCATGCGCCAGCTCGCGCACACGTTTTTTAGTCAACCCGCCAAGCGGCATCATAACTTTGGATAACTGCTCTTGATTTAAGCGATACAAAAAATACGACTGGTCTTTTGTGTGGTCCAAACCGCGTTTAATCACATAACGATTACGGTTTTCATCAAAGCAAACTTGCGCATAGTGTCCGGTGGCAAACTTATCAAATTCAATTCCCTGCGCGGCAGCCTCCTCCGGCAAAGCGTTAAATTTGATATATGAATTGCACATCACGCACGGGTTCGGCGTGCGGCCGGCCTTATATTCATGCTTGAAATTTTCCAGCACCATTTGTTTATAGCGAGCCGAACAATCCAAAACATAATACGGAATCCCGATTTTTTGACACAAAGCGCGCGCCGCCTCAATGTCTTGTTCTTCATGCGGAGAAAAGCAAGAATCGGCATGGGCGTCACCGCTAAAATGCGTGTTTTTATCCCAAATAGACATGGTGGCACCAATCACTTCATAACCTTGTTGTTTGAGCAAACAAGCCGTAACCGAAGAATCCACGCCGCCGCTTAAACCAACCAAAACTTTCATACTTTTACCTCGCATTATTTAAAACAAAGAAACTCCGGACGATAGAATCCGAAGCCTCTTGGGGAAAATCCCTTGATTAAAACGGAATATCGTCATCCAAATCTGACGGTGCAGAAGCCGCACTGTTATCCCAGCCAGAAGATGTGCCTCCTGCAGCCGGAGCAGATGAGAAAACATCGTTCCCGCCGGCAGGAACGCTGTCGCCGCCGCCGTTTTTAGAATCCAGCATAACCAACACACTATTGAAACTTTGCAAAACAACTTCTGTGGTATAGCGGTCTACGCCGTTGTTATCAGTCCATTTACGGGTTTGCAATTGACCTTCCAAATAAACCTTAGAGCCTTTGCGCAAATATCTTTCGGCGGTATCTGCCAACTGAGGATTAAAAATCACCACGCGGTGCCATTCGGTTCTATCTTTGCGCTCACCGGTGTTGCGGTCTTTCCAGCTATCCGAAGTAGCCACATTCAAATTTACAACCTTAGTTCCGGATTGAGTGTTATTAACCACCGGATCAGAGCCCAAATTACCAACCAGAATAACCTTGTTTATTCCAACCATCATTTTATCCTTATAAAAAAATTAAACTTGTCACAAGCATAACGGCTTTTTGCAAAATCGCAATCACAAAAAGCCGTTGTTGCACATTTTTTAGGCGGCGTTTTCCACCGAACAGAGTTCTGCCATAACTTCTTTTTTCAGCGTCACATTATCTGCCTTACCAGTAGCAAATACCGGTAATTTTTCGTGATACAAAATCACACGCGGCAAATAAAGCTCTGACATACCGTTATTTTTTACATATTCATGCAGCATGGCCGAAGTAACTTTTTCATTATTGGTTACCAAAACAATCTGTTCACCTTTGCTTTCATGCGGAATCGAAACTACGCCATAGCTATATTCCGGCCCCATTTCCTTCGTGGCGTCCACAACCATATCTTGCACGGCGTTGAGCGAAACCATTTCGCCGCCGATTTTAGCAAAACGCTTAATGCGGTCTTTAATCGTAAAGAATCCGATTTCATCAATTTCTACCACATCACCGGTATGATACCAACCATCTTCCGGCGGAACCAAAACCCCAGGGTTAGTCGGCATATAATAGCCTTGCATAACATTTGGACCTTTTACACACAGCTCACCGCCGTTGGCAATACCATCAACCGGCAGAATCTTAAACTGCATCCCCGGCATAATTTTACCGATAGAACCGAATTTGTTGAAAATTCCGTTATTTGCAGTCATAACCGGCGAACATTCGGTTGCGCCGTACGCTTCCATCATACGCACGCCGGAATGCTCCATCCACATGCTGCGAGTATCAGACTTGGCAGCCTCACCGCCGGAATACATCAAGCGGATATTGTGGAAATCATACGGGTGGGCAATTTTGGCATAACCGCGCAAGAATGTATCTGTACCAAGCATCAAAGTTGCGCCCAGTTCATAAACCAGCTCGGCAACCACACGATAGTGCAGCGGAGACGGATACAAAAACAGCTTTGAGCCTTCAAACAGCGGGAACAGAGTCCCCACAGTCAAACCAAAACTATGGAACATAGGCAAAGCGTTAAACAACAAATCTTTGAAGTTAATAGTCTGAATCGCCGTCATTTGTTTGATATTGGCGATAATGTTGGCATGGCTCAAAACAACGCCTTTCGGAGCGCCTTCCGAACCGGAAGTAAACAGAATAACCGCCTTTTTATCACCGCCGGTTTTGTGCGGAACATGTTTAAGCTTGTAGCTGATATAGGCGCCGATTTTAGTCCACAGCGACATTTTTTTAGCAATATCTTCCAAATAAACAATATTGCAGCCGGCGTTTTTCATATCTTCTATCACATTTTCCATTTTGGCTTTAATCACAAAAGAA
>USCF01000172.1 GCA_900553115.1 uncultured Alphaproteobacteria bacterium | reverse complement strand
AAATCGGATGGCGCAAAAAATAAGTTATTCTCGCCATAAAAATGAGGAGATAAAAATATGGCAAATAAAAAAATTTTGGTTATCGGCGGTGCTGGATATATCGGCAGTCATGTGGTCAAAGCTTTGCTGCATGAGGGGTTTGGCGTCACGGTGTATGACAACTTGTCAACCGGACAAACTTGTAATTTGTTTGCTGATGCCGAATTTGTAGAAGGTAATATTCTCGATTCAGCCTATTTAGAAAAGACAATGTCTAAAGGTTTTGACGCCGTAATTCATTTGGCGGCAAAAAAAGCTGTTGGCGAGTCTATGGAAAATCCGCAGCTTTATTCGCAGAATAATATCAGCGGTTCAATCAATATTTTTAATGCAATGCTGAATACAGGCGTTAAAAATGTGGTATTTTCTTCTACTTCAGCGGTTTATGGAATGCCTGAATATTTGCCATTAGATGAAAATCATCCGCTTAATCCGATGAGCTTTTACGGTTACACTAAAATGGCGATAGAACAAGTGATGAACTGGTATAGTCAAATCAAAGATTTTAATTATATCGCTTTGCGCTATTTTAATGCTGTCGGCTATGCTGCTGATGGCAGTATCCGCGGTAAAGAAAAAAATCCGCAGAATTTGCTGCCGTTGGTAATGGAAGTCGCTACCGGCAAGCGTGAAATACTGCACGTTTTCGGCAATGATTATGACACTCCGGACGGAACCTGTATTCGAGATTATATTCATGTTGAAGATTTGGCTGCGGCCCATGTTTTGGCAATCAAAAAATTGCTGGACGGCTGTGATTCGCAGATTATCAATTTGGGAACGGAAAAGGGAACTTCCGTGTTGGAAATTATCAAATCCGTAGAGCGTGTCAGCGGTAAAAAAATTAATTATGATTTTGCGCCGCGCCGCGCCGGAGATCCGGCAAACGTGATAGCCACCAGCGCCAAAGCTGCAAAAGTTTTGGGCTGGAAAGCTAAATACACGGATATTGATGAAATTGTAAAAACAGTTTGGAGTTTAGAAAAATAATGGAAAGTTTAACACAGATTTTTGCTAATCATCAGGCGATGTCGCCGCTGTTGCTATGGACCAGTTTTGGTGTTGCGGTGGTTTTACTGCTGGCGGCCGATTTATTTTGGTTTAACCGCAAAAATGAGGAACCGCATTTTTGGCATACGCTATGGATTTGCGTGGCCTATGTGGCGGCGGCGCTGTTGTTTGGCGTGTTTGTAATGTATGAAGACGGCGTCAAAAAAGGTATGGATTATTTTACCGGCTATTTGCTGGAAAAAAGTCTTTCTATGGATAATATTTTTGTAATGTCTATGATTTTTGCTGCGTTGGGTGTGCCAAAAATGTATCAGCACCGCGTTTTGTTTTGGGGAATTTTGGGCGCGTTGGTAATGCGCGGAATTTTAATTGGCATAGGTGATGCTTTGGTGGTTAAATTCCATTGGATTCTCTATATATTCTCGGCATTTTTGATTTATACCGGCGCTAAGATGCTGTTTGTAAAAGAAGATAAACAAGGCAATATTCAGGATACAAAAATATATAAATGGCTATCAAAGTTCTTTCATGTGACGCATGAAATTCACGGCGAACACTTTTTCTACAAAAAAGACGGCAAGCACTATATTACACCGTTGTTTTTTGCCTTGATAATTATTGAAACCATGGATGTTGTTTTTGCTCTAGATAGCATTCCGGCCATATTTTTGGTAACAACCGATGTTTATGTGGTGTATACCAGTAATATTTTTGCCATTTTGGGTTTGCGCGCGCTATACTTTTTATTGGCGGCAATTATCAGTAAATTTGTATATTTAAAGCCAGCTATTTCTATTATTTTAATTTTTATCGGAATTAAAATTTTCTTGCCGCGCATTGGAATAGAAGTTGAAGAGTGGCAATCGCTGAGTGTTACGGTTGGTTTATTGACCGGAGGAATTTTATTGTCACTATTTAAAAAGAATAAGGCACTAGAAAATGGATGATGGCAGGGTATATTTGAGCTTTGGTCGACATGGCCGCTATGGATATGACACGGCGATTGAACACATGAGCATGTTGGAGTCGTTTTTGGGCGGGCGTACGCTGGCTGCAAAACTGCCTTCTTGCGATGCAATATATTATTCGCCGATTCCGCGCGCGGTGATGACTGCTAGATTTCAGGGATTGGGCATGCGCTGCCAGCATTTTCTAGAAAGTAAAGAGCTAGAAGAAGATATGTCAACTTTTGTGGTGCGAAAATTTGTAGACAATATAATTCAATGCTCGACGGCTGAGGATAGACATTATCATTTTGTAACTCATCAGCCGATTATAGAAAAGCTTGGATTGCCGGAATTGGATACTTGCGGAATTTGTTTTTGCGTAGCTGAAAATTGGCAAGAAATGCTGGCTGAAAATTATGAGATTTTTAAGTTGCCGCGTCCAACTCATGAAGAACTTTCGGAGCTTATGCAAAAACTTCGTATTGAGCCGGAAGATTTAGAAAAATTCAGCCCTAATGGAGTGTATAGCGCCCTCAGCCGTTTGTAAGAATTATTTTGTACATAATAAAAGCAATCTTCCTAATTATTGCAAGGTTAGGGAGATTTTTTTTGTCAAAAAATAATATTTTAGCCCAAAATATACTTGATTATCTAAAAAAAATATGCTACTTTAATAATGAAAACTTATTATTTTTA
>USCF01000171.1 GCA_900553115.1 uncultured Alphaproteobacteria bacterium | reverse complement strand
TTGCAACAATAAGCATCCGTTTTATTTTATGTAATATTATGTACACGTTACTTAAAAATTCCGTATTGATTTGTATTGAAAACGAAAAAAATGTACAGAATACAGCTAAAATTTTGTTGACTTTTTGTCAAAATAGCAGCATACTGCCCTTATCTTAGAATTATGATTACAATTATTAATCCTTAAAATTTTAACGTATGTTGATTAATTTTATTTTATGGCTGGTGGTTATTTTTTGTTTGTGTGCCGGAATTTATTGTCTGGTTATTTACAGAGATAACGTACCAAAGGTGGTTCAAATCGTTTTTTGGGCTATCATGGTGTTTTTGGCTGTTTGTGTGTTGCTGTGGACCTCTGTTATGATTCACAATCAACTCTATCCGATAGGGGTAGATGTGAGAACGCCGATTGTTATTTATAACGTTCTTTGGTAGCTTGTATACTAACCCTATAAATTTAAATCAAAGTGTTACAAAAAAAGCAGTGTTTTTTAACACTGCTTTTTTTGTTATTTGGCAACCATTAAGGCATCTATTCCAAGTTCTTGGTGATATAACATGGCAACGCCGATAATTACCGCCAGACAAATGAAAATAACCAATATATTTATAAAGGCCGATGTTCTTTGCGGTAAATTAGGCTTTATACCCTCGTCGCAAGCGTAGTTGATATATATACGGCAAGCAGAAATAATGTATAGCGGGCGGAACAAAATCATTATAATCAACAGCGCTAAAATTAGCGGAAATCCGGCGTAAAAATACCATGAATAGATATCGTATTCGTCCGGCATTTTATCCATGTAGGCAAAGAAAAGGGCAATGCTAATATAGCAGCCGATACCAACTATCCAACAAATAAAAGAGTAGCCAAGGCGCAATTTAATCAGCGGTAAAAAGCGTTTTTTGAGTAAAAACAAAGAATCTTTACAGGCATCATTAAAGCTGCGGCCGTATAAAAGTGCAGGAATAAAACCAAGGCTAATCATTTTCCAGAGCTGATAAATTATTTCTCGTTCAATTTTTACGGATCTTAATGTGTGGTCATTCTTTTTTGGCAGGCGTTCCATAATGCGTTTGACCGTCCACCAACCGTCTATCCAAGAAAAAATCCAAAGTGTGCCGGCGCGGCCGAACGCGGCTTTCATACAATCTGTAAAAGTGGATTCTTTGTTTTGAAAGCGCAAAAGGCAAGATGCATTCATACATGCTGTTAAAATTCCCAGCGGAAAAGCGGCTAACCCCACACAGGCCAGAGACCAAACTAATAAAATTAAGTTTGCGGCTGTGTTTCCTGTGTCATTTTTCCATATTTCTTCGGGTATCCAAGACAAACCTTGTGTCCAAATAAAGTAAACCAAAGCAATAGTAGCCCATTGTAAAAGCGCAAATACAATATTTTCTTTTTCGGTAAAAATAAAGCGCATGGAGGCGGCAATACTGGTGAAAAAACTGCCTATAGAACCAAAATACCCAGGATTTTCGCTAAAATCAGTTTCTTTATAGGCTTTTGTTTTTAGTCTGTCAAACTCAGATTTCATGGCAAATAATGACATAATTTTTCTCCTTTTTATTTTGATTGTAGCGGAATAAATTCAGCAGCGCAAGAAAAACTTGACAATTGTTTGCCAGAGATTAAACTTTAGCTCAGAAACGGAGAGGAAAATGAGTTTGATTGAAAAATATGTTTTCACAGGTGAAAACAAGGGTATGAATTTGTTGATTTTAGGCGGTGTTCACGGTAACGAAACCGCTGGTATTAAAGCCGGATTTAGGGTTGTTGAAGAGATAAAACAAGGAAAAATCAAACTCCAAAACGGGCGCTTAACCATTGTGCCGGTGTGCAATCCTGCTGCTTATCAAAAAGATGTGCGTTCAATTGAAGAAAACCTAAATCGTGTGATGAAAATGCATCTCAATCCGCAAAGCTATGAGCAGTGTTTGGCAAATGAAATTTGCCCGCTGATAAAAGCCAATCGTATGCTTTTAGATTTGCATTCTACCCATTGCCAAGGCGATGTTCCTTTTGCTTTTTGTGATTACGCTGATGAACATAACATACCGCTGATAAATGCTCTAGATGTGGATTATGTGTTGGAAGGCTGGCCGGCAATGTATGCGGCGCAAGGTGAAATAACCGACTTTTCAACCGAGGGGTATGCTCATTTTTGCGGCAACACCGGCACCACGCTGGAGTGCGGATATCACAAAGAACCGGAAGCCGAAAATATTGCCTATAATGCCATTGTCAGTGCGCTGAAAGTTTATGGTATGATTGACGGCGCCGTGACTGTCAAGCCGCAGAAAACTCATATTCAAATGCATAGTTATGTGATAAAAAAACAAGCTGGAAAGCTCTGCCAAAATTATAAGCATTTAGACAATGTGCGCAAAGGGCAGGCAATTGCTGTATATGACAATGGAGAAATATTGCGCGCGCCGTTTGACGGCTATATTCTGCTGCCAAACCATACAGCAGAAATCGGCGCCGAATGGTATTATCTTGGTACTAAAAAAAGCGGATAACTCCGCCTTTTTTTTAATCGTTGGTTAGCTGTCTTCTTGTTCTAATACTACCGCTGACTTCTCGCTTTACCACTCTTTTGGCCGGTGTCGAGCGTTCTACGCCGCGAAGCTGCATAATTTTCATTGCCGGAGCAATTTGCTGACGGGTCGGAATACTGTCATTTTTTACGGTGTTAT
>USCF01000170.1 GCA_900553115.1 uncultured Alphaproteobacteria bacterium | reverse complement strand
AAACATTTTAGTGCAAAATATAAAATTATCAGAAAAAGCTTTGGAGGTTTATTTGCCGTATTCAGAAAATTTACAAAAACTAATGAAAATATTTACTTTTCTGGAATACGACGGCATAGCCTATAAAACTGACTTTGCACGAGATTATCCAGCGGAAGAGGCTAAGCAGATATCGGTAGAAACCAAAGAGGGTTTAGTTTATAATTTTAAAATATACAGAATTGAAAATGAAGATTATTGGCTTGCCGTTGAGCTAAATAAAACTAAAATTTCGCAAAAGGGTGTGGATTCTTTTGTGGCTGAAAATCAAAAGTATTTTAAAGATTGGGTGTTTAATTTGAATGATGAACAGGGACAATTTTTGTATGAAACAAAAGCAGCCAATATTGTAGATAAGTACAGCAAATAAAATTAAAAGCCTCTGCTAACATATCAGAGGCTTTTGCATAAATAAGAAATGTTTATTTATTTAAGGCTAAGCGCATAGTATCTTGAGCAATAACCAGTTCTTCATCAGTCGGAATAACAAAAACTTTAACCTTTGAATCTGGAGTTGAAATCATAACTTCTGTTGCGTGCAGCTTGTTGTTTTCATAATCAGGTTTGATACCCAAATAAGAAAGGTGTTCCATAACCAACTGACGAATAATAACACCATGTTCGCCAACGCCTGCCGTAAACACAATGGCGTCTACTCCACCCAACACGGCAATATAAGCACCGATATATTTCAGCAAAGCGTGAACATAA
The DNA here is from genome assembly GCA_900553115.1 of uncultured Alphaproteobacteria bacterium. Lineage (GTDB taxonomy): Bacteria > Pseudomonadota > Alphaproteobacteria > RF32 > CAG-239 > RUG410. The sequence continues at coordinate 1,964 of USCF01000170.1, read as the reverse complement.
GTTTTGGTGGCCAAAATACATTTTTCATTGCCGCTTAAATAGCCGGCTTCAATATCGCGGTTGTCGGAATATCCGCACAAAGCCAGCATACCGCTTTGCTTGTTCATCATTTCATTGACTTCATGGGCGCTTAAGCCGTCTTTCTTTTCAATATAAAGCGGAATATAGGGGTCAATATCGCCGCAGCGAGTACCCATAATCGTACCGGCAAGCGGAGTAAATCCCATAGATGTATCAACACAAACTCCGTTGTCAATGGCAGATATTGAGGCGCCGTTGCCCATATGGCAAGTGATTATTTTGCCTTTTTTACCAATTAATTCGGCACAGCGCTCTGAAACGTACTTATGCGAAGTTCCGTGAAAACCATAACGGCGGATTTTGTTGCGCACATATTGGTCTTCAGGCAAAGCATAACGATAGGCTTCAGGCGGCATAGTCTGATGAAATGAGGTGTCAAACACCGCCACTTGCGGAATGTTTGGTAACGCTGCTTTAACAGCTTTAATTCCCAAAACGTGAGCCGGATTGTGCAATGGCGCCAAATCCGATAAGCCGGCGATTTGTTCTATAACTTCATCGGTAATTAAAACCGAACCTTTGAAAATATCGCCACCTTGCACAATGCGATGACCAACCGCACTCAAGTCTTCCAGATTTTGCAAAGCGCCGTTCAATAAGCATTTCAAAACATCTTTAATTGCCTCGGCGTGAGTCGGCATATTTATCAATTCTTCTTTTTTATCAGAACCTGTATGCTGATATTTTAGAATTGAGTTAGCTTGTCCAATACGTTCGGCAATACCTTTGGAAACAACATTATAATTTCCGTTATCAACGTTATAGAGCTGAAATTTAAGAGAAGATGAACCACAGTTTATAACTAAAATTTTTTCCATAGCTTAATCCTTTATTTTTGAGCTTGTATACAGGTAATGGCGATTGCGCCGACAACATCTTCGGCAAAGCAGCCGCGAGACAAATCATTAACCGGAGCATTTAATCCTTGTAAAATTGGTCCGTATGCTTCGCATCCGCCCAAACGTTGCAATAGTTTGTAGCCGATATTTCCGGCTTCCAAGTTAGGAAAAATCAAAACGCGGGCATGACCGGCAACATGGCTGCCCGGAGCTTTTTTGGCGGCAACAACCGAATCCAGAGCGGCGTCGGCTTGCAGTTCACCGTCAACTTCTATACCTAAATTTTTGTATTCTTCGGTTTGCAACGCTTCTTGCACCATTTTTGTGGCACGCACAACTTTGTCTACATTGTCGCCCTTGCCGGAGCCTTTAGTAGAATATGAAAGCATAGCGATAGACGGCTCTATACCAAAGTGAATAGCAGTTTCGGCAGCGTTCAAGGCAATATCTGCCAATTCTTTGTCAGTAGGTTCAATGATAATGCCGCAGTCAGACAAAACATAAGGTTTGTTATTGGAAAGTATGATAAAGAAAGAAGAAACGCTGCTGCCTTTTTTGGCTGATTTAATAATCTGCAAAGCCGGACGAACCGTGTCGGCAGTAGAGTGATTGGCGCCCGAAACCATGCCATCGGCATGTCCGGATTTTATCATCAATGTTCCAAAATAGTTATAATTCAAAGCAAGTTTAGCGGCGTCTTCACGGCTCAGACCTTTTTCTTTGCGCAGATTATAGAGCAATTCTGTATATTCAGAAAGACGAGAATCTTCTTCTGGCTTTACTAATTCAATATCAGTCAAATCCCAGCCTTTTTGGGCATAAAATTCTTTAATTTTTGCCACATCGCCCAAAATAATCACCTTAGCTGCTTTTTCGGCGGTAATCATGTGGGCGGCAGCTAAAACACGCTCATCTTCGCCTTCCGGAAGTACAATAGTTTTCAAATCTTTTTTTGCCCGTTCCAGCAGGCTTTTGATGTATGTGCTTTTTATCATTATAAAAGTCCTTTGATATATTAAAAATTTAGTATCTTTACTTAAGCGC
>USCF01000169.1 GCA_900553115.1 uncultured Alphaproteobacteria bacterium | reverse complement strand
AGAGGCGAAGGTGATGAGGGACTGGAGGCGGTGGCGTGTGTGATTATAAATAGGTTCAACGCAAAAAAATGGTTTACCGGTTACGATGTGCTTAATGGTAAAAAAATTCCAAGTGTGGCGCAGACTTGTTTAAAAAAAGCTCAGTTTAGTTGTTGGAATAAAAATGATCCTAATTATAAATTATTGCGCCAAAAAACAATAAGCACCTATGGATTTCAAAAGTGCTTGCTGATAGCTAAGAGAGCGATAACAGGGCAATTAGCCGATTTTACCAACGGCGCTTTGTTTTATCATACCAAGCAGATAAAGCCTCAATGGGCGGTGGGTAAAACTCCGTGTTATATCACCGGCAACCATTTGTTTTATAATGATGTGGAATAGGAGGAGTAATGGCTAAGAAAAAACTAAAAGCGTATTCTTTTGCCGAAAGTTTAGATATGCTTAATCGTTTGCAGCAAATGGCTGTTGATGAGGGTAATATCAATTTGGCTTTGAAAGCAGAAGAGTTGAAATGTAAAATTGCCGCTATGCAAACAGATAAAGAAGATGCGCAGTCGGCAGAAAACTTAACAAAAATATTAGTGGATTTTGTAAATGACAAACAGAATGATAGCAAGAATACCAAAAATCTTTGCACCGCTGATGAAACTGAAACGCCGCTATAAACTTTATTACGGCGGGCGTGCCGGCGGGAAATCGTATGCCTTTGCCGATAGTTTGCTTTTGCTGGGACGAATGAAAAAACTGCGGATTGCCTGTATGCGTGAGGTGCAGGATAGTATTAAGGATTCTGTTCATAAACTTTTGAGCGACCGCATTAACTTTTATGGCTTAAGTGATTATAAAATCAGCGAAACAAAGATTGTAAATCAGCTTAGCGGCACGGTTTTTATATTTAAGGGGCTGCGCGAGCAGGATTCAAATAATATAAAATCACTGGAGGGAATTGATATTGTTTGGCTGGAAGAAGCGCAAAAAATCAGCAAAAAAAGCTGGGATATTTTAGACCCGACAATTCGTAAATCCGGTTCGGAAATTTGGATTTCTATGAACAGAGAAGAAGGAAACGATCCTGTTTGGCTGGCTGTCGGAGCAAATCCCGATGAGCGGACTTTGGTGGTTAAAGTCAATTATTCCGATAATCCATTTTGTCCGGAAGAAATGCGTTATTTGGCGCAAAAGTGTCAAAAAGAAAGTCCGGAAGATTATGAACATATTTGGCTTGGCGCACCGGTTTCCGTTGGCAGTCATAAACTTATTGCGCCTATATTGGTGCGTAAGGCGTTTGAAACCAAACTTGAAAATCCGTCTTCTCCGCTGATTATCGGGCTGGACGTGGCGCGTTTTGGCGATGATAAAAGCGTGTTTTGCTTTCGGCGTGGAAGAAAATGTTTGTTTTTTGAAAGCTATGCCCGTTTGGATAATGTTGAGGTGGCAAATCGAGCCACTTTTTTTATACGCCAATATAAGCCGGCGCGAGTGTTTATAGATGCCGGCGGTGTGGGCGGCGGTGTGGTGGATATTTTAAACGACCGCGGTTTTAAGCGAGTTGTGCGAGCGGTAATGTTTGGAGCCAAGGCGTTGGCAGACGATCGCTATCATAACCGCCGCGCTGAAATGTGGGACGAACTGCGGATATGGCTGAGCGGAGAGCAAAAGGTTGAACTGCCGAATGATGAAAATTTGGCAAATGAGCTTTGCGCCGTTAACAAAAAATATGACAGCCGCGGGCGCTTGCAGCTGGAAGAAAAAGAAGAAATTAAAAAGCGGTTGGGCAAGTCGCCGGATATGGCGGACGCATTGGCGCTGACTTTTGCCGAGCCGGTTTTTGAGAGGTCAGACGAAGAGTGCGGACGTCTGCCGAGCGACAGCATAGAAAGTATGTTTCGCGCTAAAAATTCCACCGATGATAAATGGTAATTTAATTAAAAGAAAAAGGAGAAAATAAAATGACTTATAGACCAAGAATGGTACGTGAAAACGAAGCTTACGGCTGGTTGCCGGAAGATGAGGCTTATGGACGTGTTTCTAATGCTCCATCACAGCCAGAACCGGAAGATGAAAACGCTTACAGCGACAATGAACTTGCTCCGGAAAGAAGCGAGGAAGAATTGGAAATATTGTCCAAAGCACAAAGTGATCCAGATTGGTGGAGTAAAAACTCTGGTCTAAGAGCAACTTTTGACGGTTATAATTTTTATGTTAGAAATAATGGTAAGCTGATAGGACAATATCAGGCTCAATCTGGTAATTCTGCTGCACAAAATTTGGAATCAACTATGTTAAAAAATTACGGACCTATACCGGAAGGTAATTATATGCTAAACTATGATAATTTTGAGATGTATGATAAAAATAAAGCTAAAGAAGGTGGGCGATATGATTGGATGAATAAACCTCAAAGCTGGGGTAATCAACGTATTGCAATAACACCTAATGAGGATACTTATACATTTGGACGTGGTGGGTTTTATGTTCATGGCGGAAACACATTAGGTTCAGCAGGGTGCATAGATTTAGGATTCCAAATGCCTTATTTTGGTGCGATTTTGAAACAATATCAGGAAAATATTCCGTTGATTGTAAAATATCGTGATGATTTTGGTAAAAAATAACTTGCAATTTATAAATAGTTGATTGATAATACTTAATGCAACCTATTGGTGCTGTGAAGAATGAAAGAAAGAAATTGAGATGGATATGAGTAAAATTTTATTTTATAGTATTGTGTTAGCCT
>USCF01000168.1 GCA_900553115.1 uncultured Alphaproteobacteria bacterium | reverse complement strand
AGTATATTGTAAAGAACCAAATTTAAAACGTGTTTCAAAAGTTAAGGATTTTTTGGGCAAAGGGATTTGCGGCAATCTGGATAATGATGAGGTTGTTTTAGGTAATGAGCAAATGCTGCGAGATAGAGGAATGAATGTACCAAAGGTGCGGGCTGATGGTACGGTTGTGTATGTTTTAAAAAATGGTGTGTACCAAGGATATTTGCGGATAGAAGATGAAATAAAACAAGATGCCGTTTTGGCAATTAATCGGCTGAAAAATCTAGGAATATCACAAACGGTGATGTTGACTGGCGACAGAAAAAATACGGCTAAAAATGTGGCGCAAAAACTAAAATTAGACAATTTTTATGCCGAACTTTTGCCGGCAGATAAAGTGCATAAATTTGAAAAACTGCTGGCGTCTAAAACACAAAAAGGCAAAGTACTGTTTGTGGGTGATGGTATTAATGATGCGCCGGTTTTGGCGCGGTCGGATATTGGGATAGCTATGGGAGGAGTAGGTTCTGACGCGGCTATTGAAGCGGCTGATGCGGTGATTATGACCGATGAGCCGTCAAAAATTGCCAAAGCTATCGAAATTTCGCAAAAAACATTGCGTTTGGTGCATGAAAACGTGGTGTTTATTTTAGCGGTTAAATTTGCGGTGTTAGGCTTGGGCGCAGCGGGATATGCCTCTATTTGGGCGGCGGTCTTTGCAGATGTCGGCGTATCGGTGATTTCTATTTTGAATGCCATGCGGGCTTTGCGTTTTTACAAGTAGTGATAATTTTATAAAATATCTTGTTTTTAATAAATCAGCTGCTATTCTGAAAATATGAAAAAGTTAGATAAAAATGAGATTGTACGCCGTCTGAAAGATGACGAAGGGCAGGCGAAACTTTTAGCTGAGGCAGATAAAACCCGTCATGATTATGTGGGTGATGAAGTGCATTTGCGCGGACTTATTGAATTTTCTAATATTTGCCGAAATAATTGCCTCTATTGCGGTATTAGGCGGGACAATGCTCATCTTTGCCGCTATCGGATGACGGAAGAAGAATTGGTTGAAACTGCAAAACGCGGCGCGGCGTTGGGATTTAAGACTATTGTTTTGCAATCTGGCGAGGACTTGCATTATACCCCTGAAAGAATGTGCCGTATTGTGGAAGCTATTAAAAGATTTGATGTGGCGGTGACGCTTAGCGTGGGGGAGAGAACCTATCAAGAATATAAAGCTTTTAAAGAAGCCGGTGCTGACCGTTATTTGATGAGGATAGAAACAACGGATAAAGATTTGTATCACAAACTAGATCCCAATATGAGTTGGCAGAAACGCTATGAATGTTTGCTGATGCTGAAAGAACTTGGTTATGAACTAGGTTCTGGCAGTATGGTTGGACTTCCGGAACAAAGCATTGAATCCATTGCCGACGATTTGCTGTTTTTGAAAGAACTTGAAGTGGATATGGCGGGGATTGGGCCGTTTATTCCGCACCAGCACACGCCGCTTAAAAATGCCGCCGGCGGTACCTTGGATTTGGCTTTGCGGACAATGGCTATAATGAGGTTGCTGCTTCCTGATATTAATATTCCGGCCACAACGGCAATGGAAAGTCTGAATCCTCAGGGGCGGATAAAAGCCCTTAAAAGCGGTGCTAATGTGGTTATGCCCAATATTACGGAAGGAGAATATCGCAAGCTTTATGAACTATATCCGGGGAAAATTTGTGTAAATGACACGCCGGCGCATTGCCGCAGCTGTATTGGCCTAAAAATTATGAGTATCGGACGTACGATAGGTCAGGGGTATGGTGAGCACAAAAAAATAAATAGCACTTTAAAATTATGAAATTTGATGTTATTACTTGCTTTAGTAGGGAGCTGAAAATGAAAAAATATTTGGAATTTTTGCTGGCGTTTTTTATAGTTATGCCATTGAGCGCACAGCCTCTTTTGGTTGCAGAACATGAAACAACTGATGGTGAAACCGAGGAGGAAAACCTTGATGGAGATGATGAAGATATAGAAATGCTGTCGGGTATAGAGCCGGAAAATAAAACGGCTGAAAATTTAGGTGTAAACCTTAAAAATGATGAAAATCAGCAGCAGGAAAAGCAAAAAGAACCAGAATCAGCGTCTGAATCTGAACCAAAATCAGAGTCTGAACCAGAATCAGCGCCTGAATCTGAACCAGAATCAGAGTCTGAACCTGAATCGGAACCAATGGAATATTTGCCGAATCCAAGCAATTTTTCGGCTGATTTTATGGTTTCATTATATCAGTGCCAACCTAATAAAGAACAGCAAAATTTAGCCGGTCGGGAAGAAGTTGTTATTGCCGGAAAGATTAATGGACGCTGCCGTTTGCTTTATGATGATTTTATGCTCTCAATGCCGATGGAATTACTGACGAATATTCATAGTATGACAGATATCAGACATCTGTTGCAAAATCCGGATATTATGAGTTATCAGCCTAAATATGAGTATTCTGGTTTGCTGCAAGAGCTGAATGTTTGCAGCAGATATGCCGAAGGACACTATGCTTATTTGCATCGCCGTACGCTTAATGATGTGACAATAACCAAAGGTCTGATTTCTAAAGTTGAAAATGGCGGGTGTACGATCAGATTGCTGAATCAGTTGAATTTGGGTGAAAAATTTGCCGATTATAGCGTTATATGCAAAATTCCAGCCAGCGATATGGAAATTATCTTGGACGCTTATACTGATTTGTTATCAGAGCAAAATCCAGAAAGTTCGGAAT
>USCF01000167.1 GCA_900553115.1 uncultured Alphaproteobacteria bacterium | reverse complement strand
ATTTTATAGTTAATATTTTACGTTGGCCGGCAGCTTTATATTTTGTATTTTCTATTCCGGCGTTGATAAGTGTTTATCAATATTTTAACTTTTACACTTTTAGATTTTTTACCTTTGGCGCCGGATTTATCTTTTTTTGGCTGACAGTCATATTTTCCGGTTCTGGCGGCCGAAACGCCATGCAGGTGATTTCTCATGAATTAACCCATACTTTTTTTGCATATTTAACTTTGCATAAAGCAGGTAGAATCCGCCTAAATCCAGATGGAAGCGGCGGTTCTATGCAATTAAACGGTTATGGAAACTGGCTTATTTCACTATCTCCATATTTTTTTCCATTATTTGCGTTTTTATATATGCTGACAATGCCTTACTGGATAAAAGTGACGGATTCTCATTGGTTGGTCTATGCTTTGTTGGGCTATTTTTTAGCCTATCACTGGCTGGTGGTTTTGACTCAAGTACATCTAAAGCAGACGGATTTAAGCCAAGAAGGATTTATTTTTTCTGCCATGATAATCGTGGGAGCCAATTTGTTTACTAATGGCTTTGTTTTAGCTTTTAACAGCAAATCATGGGACGGAGTATATACTTTTTGGCATTTGGTTAACAAAATTAATATGGAATACGCAGAAAAAATATGCAGTTTAGTAGCTGCATATCTCTAATTTTGTTTCGTCAGCCGAAAATTTTACATTTGCTCCCAGCGGTAAAACATAGCGACTGACAGTATGTCCAAATTCAAAATCTTTTATACATGGAAATGAAGTCTTATACAGAAAATCGGCAAAGCAATCATCTAAATCACCGTCTTCTTCATCTCCGCTGCAATCTGTAAAATGTCCGAATATAATTCCTTTTAATTTATCAAAATTAGGTTGCTGCTTTAGTTGCTGCAGCATTAAATCAATTTTATGCAGGCGTTCATGAATGTCTTCAACTAATAAAATTTTGTTGGTTAAATCCGGAAAATACGGTGTTCCTGCAAGTTTCATCAAAACACTGAGATTGCTGCATAAAAATGTTCCTTCGGTTTTGCCGCTGCGAAGCGTGGTGCCGGATATTATTTTTTGGGGTTGTCCGGAAATTAAGCCGAGCAAGCTGTCATGGACAAGCGAATCCAAGGAATCTCCGCGAAAATCGTAGGTTGGTAAAAATCCGTTCCAGCTGATTATGTCTGATTTTTTATTTAAAGCCAACATTAAAGCCGCATTGTCGCAAAATCCAACTAAAGGCTTGGGGTTGTTTTTGATTAATTCATAATCAATATAGGGTAAAATTCGTGCGGCGCCGGCAGCTGCTCTGACACAAAATACAGCTTTTATTTCTTTGTCGGCAAAAGCCCAGTTAACATCTTCTGCGCGTTTTTCATCTGTTCCGGCCATGTAGCGGCGCACATCATAAAGATGAGGAGCAAACACCGGTTCAAAACCAAGGGATTTAAGAAAATCTAAGCCTTTTTGAATTTTTTCAATCTCGCCTATTTGGGCAGATGGAGCTATTAGTGCGATTTTATCGCCTTTTTGCAGCTTTTTCATAATTACAGTCTTTCTAAAATTTGTTTACATAAATCAGTTAAAGAGTTATCTCTTGCGCCCATAATGACTATTCTGTCGCCAGATTTGGCAGTTTTCAGCAATAAGTCGGCGGCCGCTTTTTTATCGTTAGTAAAATAGGCGTTTTGTTTGCCTTGTTTATGAAGATAGTCTATTAAATCCTGAGAAGAAATATCCTTGGTTACAGTTCCGCCAACAAAGAAAATTTCCGGCATTACCAAAATATCATCAGGCTGCATATTTTTCATAAAGCTATCCATAATTTCTTTGCCCATGGAGCGCATTGGCCCAAATCCATGCGGCTGAAACATAATCAGCAAACGTCCGTCGTATTGCCGTAAAGCCGAAACCGAAGCTGTAATTTTATCCGGATTATGAGCAAAATCATCAATAACGGTTATGTTGTTTTTTTTGCCGATTACTTCCAGACGGCGTTTGGTGCCGCTAAAGTTTTGCAAAATTTCTGCTGATTGAAACTTATCAACTCCCAAAACCGAACAAGCGGCGATAGCAGAAAGTGCATTAGCGACGTTGAAACGGCCAATAAGTTTTAGGGTAAAGGTTTTGCCGGCAAAAGTATATTCTGTTCCATGGGGAAGAGCTTTGATGTTGCCGGCATAAAAATCAGCTTGCGGATTTTGCAAAGAAAATGAAATTTTGTTGGAATGAGTTAACAATCGGCAATTTTCATAATCATCATTTACAATTACGGCTTGTTTAGTTCTGTTGCTCAGATTTTGGAATAATTCAATCAATTCATCAATGCTTTTGTGGTCATGCGAGATATTGTTGACCACAGAAACATACGGATTATACAAATTGATGCTGCCGTTGCTTTCATCTGCTTCTACCACGCAAATATCGCCGTTATTATAAATAATATTGGGAATTCCGGCTTTGTTTTCATAATCGCGCAGTAAACCGCCGTTGATAAGGCAAGGCTTTTTACCGGCTTTATCTAAAATATAGCCAATCATGGCGGCGGTTGTGGTTTTTCCAGAAGTACCTCCAACAGCAACGCCGTATTTATAACTATGAAAGATTTCGCTTAGCAATTCCGGTCTGGTTTTTAGGGGAATTCCTTTTTCTTTTGCGGCTTTAATATCCGGAATGGTATCTTCAACCGCTGTTGAAGCGCAGACAAAATCTAAATCTTGGGTGATTCCGGAGCCATTCTGCGGATATATTTTTATACCTAGACTTTCTAAG
>USCF01000166.1 GCA_900553115.1 uncultured Alphaproteobacteria bacterium | reverse complement strand
AGATACACATTTAACAAAAAAAAATTCTTTTGTCAAGATAAAAAATGCAATTTGTCAAAAAAATGCACAAAAATAGCCACGTACATAAAACGTGGGGTCATCTTTTTTGTGGATAGAGAGATTGGCTGCGCTGACGCTTCGCCGCTGCGTCCTCGCTCGGCAGTGCCTCACCGGCGTATTTCCATCCGCCTCTCGTCTTAGTCGAACCCTCTTTTTCGGGTTCAAATCCTTTACCTGTCAGAATAATAAAAAAGCCCGTCTAAAGACAAGCTTTTTTGTTATTGGCGGATAGAGAGGGATTCGAACCCTCGATACCCTTTAGAGGTATACACGATTTCCAATCGTGCGCCTTAGGCCACTCGGCCATCTATCCAAAACAATCGGTATATTAACCGATTATTTTTGTTTCGCAACATTTTTTTGCAAAAATTATCAATAATAAGGGATAATTCTTGACGGGTTGCCGTTAATTAACATACATCTTTGACCGGCGGCAATCAAATTATCTGTACCTTGAGTTACGCTGTAAGTTTGACCATTGTCAGTTCTAACCACATACTCATAACCGCCCTGCGACATAATTCCCTTTTCGGCTGCATTACCTACCAACGCGCCGGCAGCCGCTCCGCCTAAAGCTCCCAAAATAGAAGCACTGCTGCCGTGACCGATGGTTGAACCGGCAACACCACCGGCTAGACCGCCGATAACCGTTCCCGTTCCGCCGCTGCTGTTTACATTAACCGAGCGAACGGATAAAACCGTGCAAGGAAAAGCGCTGCTGGTTTGTCCAACTGATGAATAGCCATAATCATTGCTTCCAATACTAGGGGCGCAAGCAGCCACAGCTAACAAAGCTGGCAATAAAATTGATAATTTGTTTGTCATATTAATTCTCCTAAATTAAACTAACTACATAATTATCTATAAGAAAACATTTGTCAAGACTGGACAATTAAAGATGAATGTTATATAGTGCATGAGGTTTTGTAAATTTATTAATTAGAGGGTAAAATGTTAAAAAGAACTAAAATAAAACAACTACTCGCCTCTGAGACAACTCAAGATGAAGTTCTGCTCAAGGGCTGGGTTAAAACAAAACGAGATTCTAAAGATTTTTCTTTTATAGAAGTTAATGATGGCTCATGCCTGAAAAATATTCAGGTTATCGCCAATAATACCCTTGCTAATTATAATGATGTTAAAAAACTGACTACCGGCTCGTCTGTGGCTATTATCGGTGCGTTGGTGGAGTCTGCCGGTGGTAAACAAAAATATGAGGTTGTGGCAAAAGAGGTGACAATTTATAGCGTTGCTCCGGATGATTATCCTTTGCAAAAGAAAGGTATGACCGATGAATTTTTGCGCACGGTTGCACACCTGCGCCCACGTACAAATAAATACGGTGCCACTTTCCGCGTACGTTCTCGCTTGTCATATGCTATTCACAACTTTTTCCAGAGCCGCGGTTTTGATTATGTGCACACTCCGCTTATTACGGCGTCTGACTGCGAAGGTGCCGGCGAAATGTTTCAAGTAACAACTTTAGATTTGAAAAATCCGCCGAAACTGCCAAACGGAGAAATCGATTATAGCAAAGACTTTTTTGGCAAAGAAGCTCGTTTGACGGTTTCCGGTCAGTTGAACGGCGAAATGTTTGCCTGCGCTTTGGGCGACATTTATACATTTGGTCCGACTTTCCGTGCCGAAAACTCTAACACTCAGCGACATGCCGCCGAATTTTGGATGATTGAGCCGGAAATGGCTTTTGCTGATTTGTCTGATGATATGAATTTGGCCGAAGATATGGTGCGCTATTGTGTTAAAGATATTATGGAAAACTGCGCCGATGATTTAGATTTGTTTGAAAAATTCGTTGATCCGACTTTGAAATCCACACTTTCAAACATTGTAGAAAATGGTTTTGCTCGTATTACATATACCGAAGCTATCGAAATTATGAAAAAATCCGGCCACAAATTTGAATACGAACCTGAATACGGCATTGATTTACAAACAGAACATGAGAGATTTTTGGCCGAAGAACACTTCAAACGTCCGGTTATCGTGCGCGATTATCCAAAAGAAATCAAAGCGTTTTATATGCGCTTAAATGATGATGGCAAAACTGTGGCTGCTATGGATGTTTTAGTTCCGAGAATTGGCGAGCTTATCGGCGGTTCGCAGCGTGAAGACCGTTATGACGTTTTGGTGTCTCGTATCAAAGAGCTTGGCATGGATATTGAAAATTATTCTTGGTATCTGGATTCCCGCAAATATGGTAGTGTTCCGCATGCTGGATTCGGTTTGGGATTTGAGCGTATGATGATGTTGGTAACCGGTATTGCCAATATTCGTGATACGATTCCGTTCCCTCGTACCCCGAAATCAATTAGTTTTTAAGGAAAAAATATGAATAAAAGTCTGTTTGCTTTTCTGACATTTACAGCTGTGTTATATGGCGTTTTTAGCGAGGCTAAAGCGGAAGATATTATCCGCTATGGTACAGTTACTAATGAAATTAAGCATGTTGAACTAAAAAAAGAAGACGATGTTTTTGATTCAAGCGCTGATATCAAACCATTGACGGTAAGAATGTCAGAAAGCGAACGACAGCAAGAAAATAGTTCGGATTTGGATTATATAGAAGAAGATTTCCAGCTTCCGGATTTGCCTTGCGATTCTAAAAACCTTAAACAACAAGTTGAAAACTTTATTCTCAATAGTTTGCAAGAAAAAAGTGTTAGATCGGTTGTTCAAAAGCGTGAGCG
>USCF01000165.1 GCA_900553115.1 uncultured Alphaproteobacteria bacterium | reverse complement strand
ATTTTCGTCTTTTGAGGTGTCAATAATCAAACCATCGCCCAATTTTTGCAAATATAAATCGGCAGCTTTTTCGCCGGACAGCAACACTAGTTTTTTTGCCGCCTGTGCTTTGGCATAAAAATCGGCAATAAAGCTTTGCGGCAGCGAATCGGGCAAAATAAAACATTGCAATTTAGAATCGGCGATAAGGTTGGTATTTTCTTGAGTAATGTTGATGATTAAGTTTTGCATTTTGACATTCTTTATGTTAGCTATTAAATATAATGTCAAAAGTATATAACAAATTGAGATAAAGGAAAGTCTTTTTTACCATGGAAATGCAAAAAATGGAACAAAGCCAAAATTCTTTGGAACGTTTGAAAAAATCGGTTGATGAACTGATTGAAGTCGTACACAAACAACAAGCAGATTTTGCTTTGAAACTGCAGGCTGAACAAGGAAAAACCGCATTGGAAAGCGCTAAAGCCGAGGTTTTGAACAGTGAAAATGAAAAACTGAAAGCCGAATTGGAAACCGCTAAGAATAATACGGAAAATGAAACCCGTATGCAGCAAATGCAGAATGAAATTGAAAACAAGGCCGCCAAAATAAGCAATTTGCAAAATGAAGTGCAAAATCTGAACAATGCTTTGACGAATCGCAAAACTCAACTGGAAGAACTTGAGGCCAAAAACAAAGAGCTGCAAGAGCAGCTGGAAGAGGCTAATGGCAGAGTCTTAACCTTGGAGCAAACGAGTTCGGCCGGCAATAGTGAGCTGGAAGAGCTAAAAGAACAATTGGCCGCCGAAACTTTGCAAAAAGAAGATTTGGCGCAAAAATGCCAAGACTTTGAAACAAAATTAGCGGAAATGCAAACAACAATCAGCCAAACCTCAGAAAATATTGATGATGTGGTGGCCAGACTGGAAAAGGTGTTAGAAGAAAATGGGGCAAGTTACAATAACAATTGATAAGCGCGAATATGCCATCACCTGTGAAGACGGTGAGGAGGCGCATATTATAAAACTTTCGCGAATCCTAGACACAAAAGCAAAGTTGTTGTCGCAAAGCATTGGTTTAGTAAATGAAAATATGATGCTGGCGATGGTTGGTTTGCTGCTGGCTGATGAAAATCAGGATTTACGCACCAAAAACGGCGGGGTTTCTGATGATGAAATTAAGCACTTGGATACGGCAACCGCACAGGCGATAGACAGCGAATCGCAAAGAATCCATAGTTTGATTCAAAATATTAAGCAGCTGTGATTTTACTATTGAAAATCTGTTTTTTCTGCTTGAAAACGCGCAGGTTTTACGCTAGTATGTTTATATAAATAAAGACTGTCTGATGCGTCATCACCGCATGTCTTTCCGGCCAACATTATTATTTAGGGAGCTGTCTCTGTCTAAATCGTGGTTTAGTTATATGGCACCCACCTTGTACAAGCGGTTCGGTAGAGAATGTTCTCGGATACGGTCAGACGGTCGCAGTTTTAGCGTCGCCCTTAATTGGGCGGCGTTTTTATATTTTTTCAACAAATAGTATCCACAACGCGGTGAATTTTGTAATAAATTAACTTGACAAATTTTCGAGGAATGCGGTAACATATTTTTGCAAGTAAAAAGTGTGTTATGTTTTTAAGAATGTCAGATTCAGGGGTTAAAAATAGAATACTCTTTGCAGTCAATAATATATATTTCGCAAATGTGTATTTGACTTAGTTTTAATTCGCAAAGAAAGGAAACAAGCATGAAAAAAAGTTTGTTATTATCAACAGCGTTGGTGGCAGTTTTCGCAGCTACACAGGCGTTTGCAGGTTATAAATATGACTGGGATGGAGATAAAGGAACTGTAAATATTTCTGGTGAAGTTTATCAGACAGGACATAATGATTCTGTTATTGGTGTGAGTGGCAATGTATCTGTTGGCGAGAACTCTGTATTTTCTAACAATAAATCGGAAACAGGCGGTGCAGTTGCTGTTTTAAAACATGATGGTTCGTTGACTATTGGTGCCAACACACAATTTCTAAACAATGAAGCAAAATACGATGGCGGTGCTATCGGCAACTACAACGGTTCCGTATTAACGGACAATATTTTGTTTAAGGGTAATAAGGCTCAGACTTTTGGAACAGATTCAAATGCAATCGGCGGCGGAGCTATGTCTTTAGGTGTTGATGCTCGAACCGAAATCAACAACAGTATTTTTGATAACAATACTTCCGGTTATAATGGCGGTGCTTTGGGCACCCGCAAAACTTTACAAGATTCGGAAATTGCCGACGCAAACACCAGAAATAAGTTGAATATCACAAATTCAAAATTTACGGCAAATAAGGCTTTGGGGACATCGGTTGATAAAAAAGATTCTCTGATTTCATCCGGTAACGGCGGCGCTATTGCAAACAGCTTTGCTTCTACGGTGATTAAAGGCTCTGTTTTTGAGAAAAACGAAGCTAAAAACTTCGGTGGCGCCATTTATAATATGAAATTTGAAAATAAGAGCCATTCTGCATTTTTAGATAAAGGTGGGGTTATTGCTATTGCAGATTCAACGTTTACAAATAACGCTGCCGGTTCAGAAGGCGGTGCCGTGTATAATATGAAAAACGCGGCTATCAACTTTAGCGGCAATAACGTATTTTCCGGCAATACAGCTGGCGGAAAGGCAAATGATATTCACAATGAAGGCGCAATCAATGTTGCCGGCGACTTTACTTTGGACGGCGGCATAAGCGGCGATGGTACAATCACTTTTGCCAAAGGTTCTAATTTGTCGGTTAAAGTTAATAAAACCGCAATCGCCAACAACG
>USCF01000164.1 GCA_900553115.1 uncultured Alphaproteobacteria bacterium | reverse complement strand
ATGGAGTAATATTTTGGATAATTTCAGTAAAGACGAATTAAAAAATTTTATAATCGGTTTATGCGTCATCTGCGTTTTTATGCTTGGGATGATAATTTTCAAAATTCAGCGCAACGTTTGGAAAGACGCTGAAGATACTGACTATCAAATTTATGCCACTTTTAACCGTACGGACGGTCTTGTTGTCGGCAATAAGGTTCGTATGTCGGGAATTGACATCGGACGCGTTGTCAACTCGGTTTTGGACGATGATTTCCGCGCGACCTTAACTTTACAAATCAAATCTAATATACAAATTCCTGATGACAGCAGTGCCGCTATTGTTAGCTCTGGTATCATGGGCAATAAATATATAGAAATAGAACCCGGGGGCTCCGAAGATTATATCGAGCCGGAAGCTGAATTTTCTTATACCCAAGACGCAATGATTCTAGATGAATTGATAGATAGAATTATCTCTCTTGGTAAAACCAAACGCAAAAAATCTTGTCCTCAATCTGCAGAACCTGCTGTTGCAACCGAAAATATGGAGTAATAAAAATGAAAAAGAAACCTGTTGAAACCATTATGGGCTTGGTTGTTTTAGTTATAGCCTTGCTGTTTTTGGCTTTTGCTTACCGCGTTTCGGATTTGCAGGTTGTGAAAGGCTACCCGCTAAAAGCCGAGTTTATGAAAGTCGGCGGCTTGAGCATAGGCTCAGATGTTCGCATTAACGGTATCAAAGTTGGCACGGTAACCTCGCAAAAGTTAAATAGCGATGATTATATGGCCGACGTAACTTTCAGCATTGCTTCAGATATAAAATTACCCAAAGACAGCACTGTTTCTATTGTCAGCGACGGTCTCGTCGGTGATAAATTCGTAAAAATTGAACCGGGAAAATCTTCTGAATATCTAAAAGCCGGCGATTCTTTTTCTAACACCAAAGATTTCAAAACCATTGAAGATATGGTCGGCGAAATAATTTTTATGGTAACAGATGACGGTAACAGCAATGAAAATAACTAAAACTCTTACATTAACAGCTGCGGCTATGTTTGTGGCCACAGCGAGCAACGCAACAGAAATAGAGATGAACACAGCCAGAATGCAGGCTATGGATAAAATAACCGGTCATGTCAATGTTATTAATGTTCCGGTAAACGGCATGGTTAATTTTGGCTCGATGTCAATTGTAGTTCGTAGCTGCAAAACCCGTCCTGTTGAAGAAGCTCCAGAAAATTTTGCTTTTGTAGATATCACAGACAAAAGTCTAAAAGGCGAAGAAGTTAATGTTTTTAAAGGCTGGATGCTGTCATCTTCTCCGGCAACAAATGCTTTAGAACACCCGATTTATGATGTTTGGCTTTTGCAATGTTTGAACAATAAAATAGATGAAACAACTCTTTTAACAGAAAAGCAATTGTCGGAACGCGACAACTTGCCCATGGCAAACCAGCAAAATAGTCAACAAACTGTGGCGGAATTAGAATCGGATAATTCGGCAGCTAAAGGAAACACCCCTACCGTAAATCAACAAAAAGCCATGAGTGAAATGGAATATATTCAAAACGAAGATGAGGAAAACAAACCAGAAAATCTGCTTGAGCCCCAAAACACTGATACGGAATTTTCTTTTGATGAAGAAGACGAAGATTCGGCAGAAATTCAAAATGAACTTAACCGAATTAACGCCGAAAAGGAAACTAAAACTACTGACAATACACCGCAACCAAAACCATAAAGATTGCGCCGTATAAAATTACCCCCATAACATGGCGGAAACCTTGATAAAAATCCATACGCGAAGGTATGGCGTTTTCTATCAATATGGTAAGCAAAAAAATATATATTAAATACGTGGCAAAGTTTAGCGGCAGGAAATCAAACATATGTTTATTTACAAAATAAGCGGCAAAAAGCAGCAAAAGAGGCGCCATTGAAACCGGTAGGGCGTTATAAAATTTCAAATTAGAAAAACCAACCTGCCCCGTAACATAATGATCATCAACTTTTTTGGGAAACAGCGAAAAACTCACAGGTTTAGCATTCAATAAAATTCCAACCACAAAATGGGCGCATTCATGCAAAACAGTCCCCGGTAAATTTATCAAAACTGCCAGCCACATACTTTTATAAGCAGCGCGCTTAAACGACGTTAGCACAATTACCAATAAAATCAGCAAAAACCGATCCGTCGTCAATTTAGCCAAAACTTCTGAAGAATTAAGATAAGCAATAAAATCCATCATAAATTTATTTCTTTTCCAAAACTGTCAAACCGGCAACATATGTATTAAACATCAGCTGACAAATTGTTTCTTTATTAACTTTAGTGAAAGAATCCAAAATATCCTTGGTTAAAAAAGAGCTCAAAGCAAACAAAGTCAGCCACAAAATCTGCGAGGATAAAATTCTTTCCGGTCTTTCCATGTTTGGCACAAGCTGTATTAGCAGCTTATTTATCAAGCCTGTGATTTTCACAACCTTTCGCAGATAAAAATAAGAAAAAGTCCGATTATTGTTGCGCAGATGAAAACTATGCAGCATAAACCACAGATTTTTATTTTCTATCACAAAATTAACAAATTCATGCAAAAAAGCATTCATATCTGCAAAAGCATCTCCTGTTTTTTGCACTTTTTCCAAACACCCAGCCAAAGCATCAAGCGTCATATAATTTTGAATAACCACAAAATTATCCATATTGGAAAACTGATTATAAATCGCCCCCACCGAACAACCGGAGATGGATTATCGAAGTTTATATCACCATTTTGAAAACGGCTGTTTTATGGCAGATTGTCAGGCAGTTGTG
>USCF01000163.1 GCA_900553115.1 uncultured Alphaproteobacteria bacterium | reverse complement strand
GTAATATCCGCCAAATTTATACAGCCGTTCTCAATAATATCCGGCACTTCATCTTCAATATTGCATTCCAGTTCTTTAATATCGTTATAGGTCGCGCGAGTGTCAAAATTAAGTTCGAACGGAACCTCGTAATCTTTAATAAAATTATCCAAAGTAATGACGCTTTTCATTTCTATTTTGGCAAACACTCTGCCCCACACCCGCAAATTATTTGTTCGGTTAGTGAGTTTCAAAAAAATTTCCGCCTCAAATTTATGAACTTTTTCCACCTGCAAAACCTGCGTGATGTCCTCCAGCTCTTCTGCATCGGCTTTTAATTCGTATTTATAATCAGACTGTTTTAAATCCTCAATTTTAATTGGATATGAAAAATTTTTTTGCATTCTAAAATCCTTGTGTTATATATAACGTAATGTAAAAATATAAGGATTAGTAAATATGTCAATACGCAAAATACTTTTTATTTCTATACTGCTGCTAACATCAGCTTGTTCCCACGATTTATTTTTGGTGCACAACGGCAATATGCCGGCCAAGGAAAAAGTCGCCGAAATTCGGCTTGGACAAAGCAAACAAGATGTTATGAACATTTTAGGCGCCCCGAGCCTGACCACCGGCTTAAGTGACGATCACTGGATATATATGGCTTCAACTATGAAAAAAGTTGCTTTTTTCCGTCCGGAAGAATTAGATAGAAAAGTATTGGCTCTAACCTTTGATAACGGACAAATCAGCAAAATAGAAAAACTTTCTTTGGCTGACGGCAATAATTTAAAAGTTGACACCGATGTGACTAAGGCCACAGAGCAAGAACAAGGTTTCTTCCGCAAATACTTTGGCGGTGTAGGCACATATATGCCGTTTGGCGGCACAAATTCGGGAAAGGAACTCTAAAATGATAGAAAATCTGCCTATCAAATTAAATCGAATTTTAGCAAACTTCGGAATTGTGGGCGGTTCTATTGGCAAAACCACCGATGGTCCTTTGGTTACAGAAGTTGAATATAAATTACCAGAAGGAACTGCTTTCAGCCGTATTCAAAAATTTGAACGCGATATCGGGCGCGAACTTGGTGTCAGCGGCGTGCGTATTTCTGAAATTCCTAACTCCGTATACATTCAAATTGAAGTTCCGCAAACCGAACCGCAATCGGTGGCGTTTGCCCCAATTTTATATTCGGCCGAATTTTTGAAAGCAACCTCTGCTCTGCCGATTTGCCTTGGTGTGGATATGCGCGGCAATCCGGTAATGAAAGACCTGTCAAAAATGCCGCATTTACTCGTGGCCGGCACAACAGGCTCGGGCAAATCCGTCGGTCTAAACTCGTTTATTGTATCTTTAATCAACAAAAAAACTCCGCAAGAACTGCAATTTGTTTTAATTGACCCCAAACGTATTGAATTCAGTATCTATAATAATCAAAAATATATGCTGCGTCCGGTAATTACCGATATGAACCTTGCCAGCATATGTTTAAGTCAATTAGTCGGAGAAATGAACAATCGCTACACTTTGTTTGAACAGCAGACAGTTCGGAACATTGCGGAATATAACGCCAAAGCCAAAGTTAAACTGCCATACATTGTTTGCGTGATTGATGAATTTGCTGACCTGATAATGTTTGATAAATCTGTTGAACAGCAGGTACAGATGCTGGCGCAAAAATCGCGTGCCGCCGGTATCCATTTGATTATAGCCACCCAACGTCCGTCTGTTGACGTTATTACCGGCAGCCTAAAAGCTAACCTGCCAACCAGACTTTCTTATAAAGTAGCAAGTCCAGCCGATTCTATGACTATATTGAACACAACCGGTGCAGAAACTCTAATCGGACGCGGAGATTCGCTGTTTTTGGAAGAAAACGGCACATTGACACGTATTTTAGGCGCGTTTATTTCGGATTCCGATATAGAAAACGCTCTTGCGCCATATCGCTGCCAAATGCAAAAGCAAACCACAGCCTATGAACTGGAACAGGCCAAATATGCCGAACAAAAAGAAGAACAGAAAAAAGCTGTTGCAGAGAAAAAGTCCGGCGGATTTTTTGTCTGGATTTGCGACATATGGAATCGTTTAGGTGTCCGCAACCAAACCAAAATTATCAAAGCGGCTTTTTCATTAGTCTTAGGTTTGTTAAGCGTTAAAACCGATTCACACACTACAACACGCAGGCATCGTTAATCTTAGCAATGTCCGGTAATGTTCACAAAACGCTCCAGAGGAATATTGGTTTCGCCTAACGCGCGCTGCCATTTTTCCTCGTCCGGAGTGCGGAACAAAATATCTTTATCTGCCTCAATAACCAGCCAATCATTATTGTAAATTTCGGCTTCCAATTGCCGCGGCTGCCAAAAAGAATAGCCTAAAGCCACCAGTTTTTCTTTTGGCCCATGACCAAAAGCAATATCCGAAATAATCTCTGAAGTAGAAGACACTGCCAGCCCATCGGCAACCGCAACCGTGCCGTCACGCATATAATCGGTGGTGTGCAAAACCATACCCCGTACTTGTTCCAGCGGTCCGCCGGTATAAAGGTTGACTTCATTTAATTTTTCATAGTTTTTAACCGGCAGCTGAAAAGTCAAATCGGAAAACGTAAATTTATCCATACGTTTATTAACAATCAGCCCCATAGCGCCATTACTGCTATGCGAACAAACATAAACAACCGAACGCGCAAAACAGTCGCTGCCGTCCAAACTCGGCATAGCCACCAAAAATTTGCCCGTCAGAGCATATCTGTTGTCAAAACTGCTTGTAATTTCTTCCGTCATGATTATATCTGCCAAAATATATTATTTAT
>USCF01000162.1 GCA_900553115.1 uncultured Alphaproteobacteria bacterium | reverse complement strand
CTGCGCCGGCCGAAGGTTCTATATTGCCGGAAACATATACTTATATGCGCGGCGACAGTCCTGAAAAGATTATAAAACAGGCGCAAAAAGCCATGCAGAATGTTTTGGAGCAAGCATGGCAGGAACGCGACCAAAATTTGCCTCTGCAATCTAAAGAAGAATTGCTGATTTTGGCATCAATTGTGGAAAAAGAAACTGGTATTGGTATGGAACGAGCTCAGGTGGCTTCGGTATTTGTTAACCGTCTGCGTCTGGGAATGCTGCTTCAGACTGACCCAACGGTAATTTACGCTTTAACAAACGGAAAAGAAGATTTAAATCGTCCGCTGACACGCAAAGATTTGAGCATTGATAGTCCATATAACACCTATAAATACGCTGGTTTGCCTCCGACACCAATTTGCAATCCCGGAAAAGATGCCATATATGCGGCAGCGCATCCATCAGAAACTCCGTACCTTTATTTTGTAGCTTCGGGTAACGGCGGACACAATTTTGCTGCCACATTGTCTGAGCACAATGAAAATGTGCGCAAGTGGCGCGAATTGAATAAATAAACCTAGACAAAATCTGAAAATGGTGCTATCCTTAAGCAAATTTGGTGCAAATATGCTTTGAAGAGGCACAATATGGCAAAAACAACAGATATAGATGAAAATCAAGACCGCCTTTATAATTTTAGAATTGGTTTGCGTGATAGCAGCGCATCAAATCATTGGCGTGAAATCAATAAAAAATATCCGTTTGCCAAACGTAAAACCGTTTTAGTTCTTCCGGGAAGTGCCGCGCATTCTGCACAAGATGCCAATGGAATGTGCAAGGTTGTAGAAAATATGATATCCGAAAAAGAACGTAAAAATGTGGATATCTGTTCATTATACTATCCCGAAAAAACAAAACATCGCGAAGGTTCTGCCGAACGAGCTTTGGGCTTGCTTGATGAATATATTATACCTCTGGTTTCTAAACAAGACAAAGAAGGATACTTTGAAAAAATTTCTGCCGATAAAGCGGCCAAAAATTTGCGCAATTTGATTCTTTTTACGCATTGCTACGGCACTTATATGGTTGAAGCCATTGACGCTCAATTATCTAGAGATCTTAGAGATTTAGGATACTCCGAGCAAGAAGCTAATAATATTCAAAAACAACTTTTTGTCGTTCATCACAACAGTATCAGTGACAAAATGGGTAAAGTCAAAATGAAATCGACAAATCTGTTTCGATTGACACAGGCTGATGAGCGCCGTAAAGATAATATGTTTAGCAGCGACGGCTTTCAGTATTTTGTGCAAACCGAACTTCTTAATAAAGATGAGGCTTTATACGTAAAAGTGGGTGAAAATGTACGGGCTTTGGTGGTTAGACAAATTACTGAAGAAGGTGAGGATGAGCATAACGGTGCGTATTGGCATGATGATAAAAAATCTGAAGGCGGTGAAAAAGAGCGTGAGACGTTTGAATTTATTTTTAATGAAGCCGTACGCTCAAATTATCCGCTGGATAATATTGAAGAATTGATTCGTCAGGGAACAAGATTAAATCCGGAAATGGAAGATGAATTGCAGCCAATTTTGGAGGGTGGTCAAGAATATGGTGATGAATATAAAGAAAATCGCCGTGATATTCTAAACAAAGTTAAAGATATCCGTGAAAAGCAATTGGCAGATGACTTGAAAGAAAAAGAAGTAAAAACAAATGCAATGCGTATTCTGGATCGCTTGAAGATCAGCTACACGCATGAATCCTATGAGCCGGACGACTTTGTGGATTATGCGTTGGAATCTGAAAATGTTGTTCAAACCAAGGTTTTATGGAACTCTATACGTAAAATGCTCCCTAAAAAAGAGGCGTTGTATGAGCTGGATTATGAGCATTTGAGCCGCAACTATACACAAGCATTTCAAAGCAATAAAATGTATTTGCAGCTGATGCTTGATTTAGGAAAAGCAAATTTGTTTTCAGCGTTGGCTAAAGGTTCTACCGAGCTAACAACGCTGGACTATAAAAATACCGATAATGAAACTTTGCTCAGTGCCGCTAAAATATATTCTGGATTACCGGCAAACACGGGGCAGCTGGATAGATTGCACTATTATGATTCTTTGATTTATATGTATTCTCGTATAGAAAAAATGGAGCAAACGGCCGAAACCGAAGAAATATGCAAGACACTGGATAGCAGAATTTTTACAAAATCAAATGCTAAAGACGCGGCAGTTAAATATAAGATAAAAGCTTATGCTTCCAGATATGAAGCAGACACTTTAATGAAAAAGTGCCTGCAAAATTGGAATGATAAGCCGTTACTTAAACACAACAACACCGAATTTGACAAACAGCCATAAAGTGAAAGCTGCCATCAAGCCGGCGCACACGTCGTCCAGCATAACGCCATAAGCGTTTTTCATTTTTGCATCAAACCATTTAACCGGTCCCATTTTGCATATGTCAAAAAAGCGAAAAGCGGCAAATCCAAATAGATAAATCCACCAGTTGTGCAAATTTTGATACAGATAATCGCAGACAAAGCTAAAAGCCAACAGTTGCCCGACAACCTCGTCTATGACAACTTTTCCAGGGTCTTTTTCTTTTTGATCGCGAATAATGACGTCAGTAGCTAAAACTCCCGCAATAAAACATATAATCGCCACAGCCACAATGCCGTATATTCCGGTAAAATAGGCTAGGATAAAAGCAAGAGGCAATGTGCCGAAAGAACCGACTGTTCCTGGGGCTTTGGGCGATAATCCCAATCCAAAATAGGTGGCGACAATTTCTGCTGTTTTTTTAGAATTAAGCATAACGAACTCCGTAAGTTATTA
>USCF01000161.1 GCA_900553115.1 uncultured Alphaproteobacteria bacterium | reverse complement strand
GGCGGAAACGCTTGCTTTTGCAAAATACCGAAAATTTTGATAAGCCGCTTAAGGGAAAATATCGCGTTACCGTGATGAACTATGAAAACACCAAATTAGAAGTTGGACAGTGCGTGGAGCTTGTCGGTACGTTTTTTTCGCCTTCTCCGGTGCCGGTACTAAATGGTTTTCAGCTGGATAGAAAATATTTTTATGAAGAAATAAGCGGTATCGGCTATGCTAATAGTTCAATATTTGTGATTGATTGTGAGCAAAAACATGCATCATATTTTCGGATTCGCCTCAACAAAATCCGGCAGCAGATTACTAATGACGTGGCTGCGATTTTACCGCCTGACAAAGCCGGAATTGTTGATGCTGTACTGATTGGCGAACAGAGCCGCACACCGGAATTTGTAGTGAATAATTACCGTGATTCGGGACTGGCGCATTTCTTGTCGGTTTCCGGTTTGCATATGGGCGCGATTGCCGGTCTGGTGTTTTTTGTGCTGCGTTTTTTGTTGGTGCTGTTTAGCGGCATAGCTCTGCGCTATGATGTTAAAAAATTGGCGGCAGTTGGAGCAATTGTTTTTAGCGCGCTCTATTTGCTGGTTTCGGGAATGGCTGTGCCGGCGGAACGGGCGTTTATTATGACGGCAGTGGTGCTGCTGGGAGTTATTTTTAACCGACAGGCTATTTCTATGCGGATGGTATGTTTTGCCGGTTTGGTGCTGTTGATAATTTCGCCGCAAGCCTTGATTTCTATTAGCTTTCAAATGTCGTTTGCGGCGGTGGTTGCCTTAATCGCATTTTATGAAAAATATGCGCATAAAATAGCTGTCTGGTCGATTAATCGAGGAATTTTCAGCAAAATTTTCTTTTATTTAGCGGGAATTGTGATTTGTGATTTTGTGGCGAGTTTGGCGACAATGCCGTTTGCCATTTATCATTTTCATCGGATTTCGGCTTATACCAGTTTAGCCAACTTGCTTGCCGGTCCGCTGATTGGTTTGATTTTAATGCCGCTGATTTTGCTTTGTTTAGTCGCTTTGCCGTTGGGATTAGCTTTGTATCCGCTGCAAGCTTTGGGCTATGGCGTGGGCTGGCTCAATAGAATAACCGAGTTTGTTTCGGCTTTGCCGCATAGCGTGGTGCATGTGGATTCGCTGCCGTTTTGGGGATTTGCTTTAATCGTCTGCGGCGGCTGGTGGCTGTGTGTTTGGCAAAGAAAATGGCGCTTATGGGGAGTGCTGCCGATTTTGATTGGCGCTGGTTCAATGTTTTTCGGCTCGCAGCCGGATATGGTTTTTGCGCCCAAAGGCGAGGGGATGGCCTTGCGCGACCAAAATGGAGAAATGCTGCTTATGCCACAGAAAACAGATAGCTGGACGGTTTCGGTTTGGCGCGAAAATCTGCATTTGAAAGAGTTGAATAAAAAAGAAAAAGAAGAGCTGAAAGAAATTTTTGCCGGCACTAAAACAAATTTTGAGAGTATCAATTTAAAATGTGAGGCGGAAAAATGTGTGTATCTGGATTCGATAGAGTTTTCCAAGCATGGTAGCATCAAAATAAATGGGAAAAATATTGACAATAGCGTCGGAGGGTATATCTTTAAGAAAAATAAAACAAAAGTAGAGCCGTTGCAGCCGCATGGTGTCTGCAGACCGTGGCGCAGCTGTACTAAACAAGAAAGGAATAATGATGACTGAAACAGTTGAAAAAAAGGAAAATGGAAAAAATCTGCTGACTGCGTTTGTTGCAGGTTTCAAAAATATGTTTGATTTCAAAACTCGTGCCAGCAAATATGATTATTGGGCGTTTGTGTTTGCCAATATTCTGTTTAGTTTGATTTTGCTTGTTGCCGGAATGCTTTTGTCGCCGTTATTCCCTATAATGGTACTGTATGGAGGCATAATTATATACTATGCGTATTCAATAGTGGAATTTATTGCCGTTTTGGCTTTGTCGGTGCGCCGTTTGCATGATACAAACCACAGCGGTAAAATTTTATGGCTGCCTTTAGTATTTGGATTAGGTATAGTGCTGGGAACAGCGCTGTTGCAGTATATGAAAAATATTGGTTCTACATTTTTTGTTTTGGGTATTGGTTTGTTTGCAGCTTCTACGCTTGTGTTTTTCGGCGTTGCTTTATGGATTTTTATTTTGTGTTTGCGTAAAGGTCAAACCGAAGAAAACAGATTCGGTAAACCGGTTGATGAAGCGGTAGAATATAATAAGTTTGCCAATATCTATATTGTTGTATATTTAGTTATAAATGTTGTTGCCGGTGTTATTAGTTCTATATCGGAAAGTGAAAGCAGTCAGCTAGGCGCTGTTGCTCAAAACACAGATACGGTTGTTTCTGAAACAGAAACTACAGCAGATGAGGCTGTTAGCGACGCAAAAAACGAAACAAAACCGGAAACGCAAACCGAAAATTCAGAGGAAACGGAAACTCCAAATGTTCCGATGCATGAAAGTGCAGAATAATAAAAAAATGCTTGCAAAGAACGATGTTTTACGTTTTAATGCAAGCATTGATTTGCAGATGTAATTCAATGGTAGAATAGAAGCTTCCCAAGCTTATAACGGGGGTTCGATTCCCCTCATCTGCTCCAAAAAACAAAGGCACCCAACAGGGTGCTTTTTGTTTTTTTATATAGAGGGGAATCGAACCCTGAGAGGGCTTGAGGAAAAACATCTATCCGGTGGATAGATGTTTGCCGAAAAGGCGCAGATTGCCAAAGAGTAAGCAAGCGACAGCGAAGTGAAGCGATTTGCAGCAATCAAGTTTTCCCCTCATCTGCTCCAAAAAACAAAGGCACCCAACAGGGTGCTTTTTGTTTTTTTATATAGAGGGGAATCGAACC
>USCF01000160.1 GCA_900553115.1 uncultured Alphaproteobacteria bacterium | reverse complement strand
GGACAAATTGAAAACAAAGCAATTCTGCCCCTCCACAAATTTCTTCACCATAACGTTGTACAACCAAACAAAGTTTTTGTTTACTGCTATTAGCCATTTAGTTTATTCCCTTTATTCCTCTTATTATATCTATGATAGTATCAGTCAACACACATTTATTTTGCCAACCAAGTTCATTTTTTAATTTGTTGTTATCACCTAAAACCAACATTGTATCATTAGGTCTTAAACGAGTTTTATCAACTTCAATATTCGGTGTGATATCCAAAATATCAGAGGTTGTTTTGATGATTTCTTGCAAGGAAACAGCTTTGCCTGAGCATACGTTATAAACTTCGCCTTTTTTACCTGTATGCAGTAGCTTGTAATAAGCATCAACAACATCTCTTACGTCCAAAAAATCTCGCTTAACCTTGATATTACCGACAAGCATTTTGTTTGGAGCTCCGTTTTTTATTTCAACAAGCTGTTTGATAAATGACGGAACGACAAATTTATCGCTTTGCCGCGGCCCGATATGATTAAATGAACGAGTCATTACCACATCAATATTCATACTTTGGGCATATAGTTTGCAAAGTAATTCCTGAGATACTTTTGCCACGGCGTACGGATTTTGCGGGTTAAGAGGCATATCCTCTGTTAAAGGCATTTTTTCCGACGGATAATTTCCATATTCTTCGGAAGAGCCGATAGATAATATTCGGCTGTGCGGAGAGTTTTTAGCCACAGCTTCCAGTAGATTCAGCATAATATCTGTATTATTTTTAAAACAATCTGTCGGATTTTGCCAGCTTTGTCCAACAGAACTGATTGAAGCTAAATGTAAAACATAATCAGGTTGAAGCTCTTTTAACAGTAAGTTGAGTGCCTGAGAATCGCATAAATCCAATGCCGTATGATTAATATCCAAATCACAGGCAGAGGCTCTGTCTATACCGTAAATAAGCGCATCTGGTTCGTGTTTTTGTAAATATTCCACAAAATATCGTCCGACAAACCCTGTCACACCTGTGATTAGATACTTACTCATATTGTTTCTCCCTTAATCGGCGTAGGTGGTGTTTTCAGCAAAGCCGTTGTCGTTTAAGAGCTTTTCTTTAGCTGCGATTTTAGCGTCTTCCTGCACCATTTCATGCGCCAAAGCTGCCAAATCATAGTTCGGTTTCCAGCCCAATACCGTGCGAGCTTTGGTGCTGTCGCCCAACAGCAAATCTACTTCCGCCGGACGGAAAAATTCCGGATTTACCGCTACTACGACTTTGCCGGTCGCTTTGTTTACGGCTTTTTCCTCAACGCCTTTACCCGACCATTCCAGTTCAATGCCGCATTCCTTGAATGCTAATTTTACAAAATCGCGGATAGAAGTGGTAGTGCCTGTTGCCAGTACAAAATCTTCAGGCTTGTCTGCTTGAAGCATACGCCACATGCCCTCTACATAGTCTTTGGCATGACCCCAGTCGCGTTTTGAATCCAAGTTGCCTAAATACAAGCAATCCTGCAAGCCAGCTTTAATGCGGGTAGCCGCCAAAGTGATTTTGCGGGTTACAAAGTTTTCGCCGCGGCGCGGAGATTCGTGGTTAAACAAAATTCCGTTGCAGGCAAAAATGCCGAAACTTTCACGATAGTTTACGGTAATCCAATAGCCGTAAAGTTTGGCAACACCGTACGGAGAGCGCGGATAAAATGGAGTTTTTTCGGACTGTATCGGCTCTTGAATTAAACCGAACAGCTCAGATGTAGAAGCCTGATAAAAACGAGTTTTTTTAGTCAAACCGTTAATGCGGATAGCTTCCAACAGGCGCAAAGTACCGAGCGCGTCGCTTTCTGCCGTAAATTCCGGACAATCCCAGCTGATTTTAACATGGCTTTGTGCGCCTAAATTATAAATTTCATCAGGTTCAATTTCTTTTACCAAACGCACAATATTCAATGAATCGGTCAAATCGCCGTAGTGCAAATGCAAGTGCGGATTGCCCAGCAAATGCTCAATACGCTGGGTGTTGTGCGAAGAACTGCGGCGAACCAGCCCATGAACTTCATAGCCTTTTTCCAGCAGCAGTTCGCTCAAATATGAACCGTCTTGACCTGTGATACCTGTAATTAACGCTGTTTTTTTCATTGTTTTTTTCCTTTATTTATTGTTCCATTTTTCTAAAATCCAAGAAGATGAATTGGCTTTGTTGTCGCCTCCGACGCCGAAAGCCAAATCCACCTGACATTCTTTGCATGTTGCGGTTTCCGGAATATTATCCTTGCCGCGGTCGCCGCCATTGGCAAACACAAGATGCGCATCAGGATATTTGGCGCGGGCTTTACGAATTCCATCAGACGCAGAGTTATCGGAATCATCAAACTCCAGCACATCTATCACGCCTTTTAAATTTTCTAAAATTGCCAAACGGGTTTTAATATTGTGGAAATTCTTGCCTTTTTTACGGCACAGCCACGCATCGGAATTAGCTAAAACAATAACGCCGTCCGAATTGGCTGCTGATTGCTTTATCATTTCTATATGCCCTTCGTGTATCGGGTCAAACCCGCCGCTCACTATGTAATATGTTGTCATTTAATTATCCTTTATGATTTGAGAAATTTCTTTGATGAAATCTTTAATGTTAAAATATTCAAAAACAGATTGTTGAGCTCTTCTACCAAGTTCTTTGGTCTGTTGGGTATGAGTGTATATCCAGTTCAAATAATCTGCCGCTTGTGTAATATTCGGGGCAGCCCATTTTTCTACAAAAGCGTAAGTTTTATAGTCCAAGTTTTGCGGCCGCATATAACCATAATCAACCAAGAAACTATTTTCTTTATTCATAGTACTGTTCGCTCTCCTGCTCTACAAACTCGCCCTTGTC
>USCF01000159.1 GCA_900553115.1 uncultured Alphaproteobacteria bacterium | reverse complement strand
TTGTATTTAAGAAAAAAGGCTGTATGATGTAGTTAATTTTAAGTCAAATAACGGAATATAATTAAGAAAAATGAAAGATTGGCTCAAAAATCTATTAAAATCTGAAAAAGGCGAAGCCATTATAGGCAATCTGGCTTATCTATACCTTAAATTTGTGGGATTAACCACGCGCTGGCAGGTTAGCGGCGTCAAAGAGGCTTATGAGATGCTGGATAAACACGGCAGCATGATTGTTATCGGCTGGCATGGCCGCACCTTGGAAATGCCATATTTTTGGAACAAGTCGCGCCCGTTAAACGCTCTGGTTTCTCCGCACCGTGACGGCCGCTTGATTGTAAATATCCTCAAAAAATTTGGTATTGGCAACATTAGCGGCTCGACCAACAAAAATTCTACCGAAGCCGCGTTGGAGCTAATGCGCAATTTACAGCAAAACAACAGCATCGCCATTATTCCTGACGGTCCGCGCGGTCCTGGGATGAAATTGACAATGAGTCCGCTTTTTTATGCCCAAAAATCCGGCAAGCCGATTATCGGTATCACCTATAGCATAGCCGGTGCCAAAATTATTGAAAAAAGCTGGGACAGAATGTTGGTTCCTCTGCCTTTCCGCCGTGGAATGTACAGCATTACAGAACCGTTTTTTATTCCAGCGGAAGCAACTGCCGAAGAACTGGAAAAATATCGTCTGCAAATTGAAACAACCTTAAATGAACTGACTTGGAAATTGGATCGCGAAATGGGAATCCCTTATATTCCCCAAGGCACGGTTGCTAAAAAAAGCCGTAAACAAATGTTGGCAGAAAAAAATCAAAAAGAAGGAAAATAAATGTTTATTGGAATTTATAATACCTTGGTTCGAACTCTTTACCCGATTGTCATTCGCCGCTATATCGAAAAGCGCAAAAAAATGGGCAAAGAAGATGTTAAACGTTTCAACGAAAGAGTCGGACGCCCAACCAAACCTCGTCCGGCCGGAAGATTGATATGGCTGCACGGCGCGTCAGTCGGCGAATCAATTTCCATGCTGCCCTTAATTAACCGCCTTTTAGAAATATATCCTGACGCCCATGTAATGGTCACAACCGGTACCACCACTTCGGCAGAAGTTATGGCAAAACGCTTACCAGAACGGGCTTTTCACCAATATTTGCCTATTGACAATCCGGTGTTTGCCGCTCGTTTTATCCGCCATTGGCAGCCAACAATAGCGCTTTGGTTTGAGTCCGAATTTTGGCCGGGAATGCTTTCTACTATTAAACGCCGCAACATTCCTTTGATTTTGATAAACGGTCGAATTTCTAATAAATCATTCAAACGCTGGCAGCAATTTGACTTTGTTATCAAAGAAATTTTGGATTGCTTCACCGCTTGTTTGGGACAATCAGAAGAAGACGCTTATCGCCTGCGCGCTCTCGGAGCAAAAGACGCTATGTGCTTGGGCAACCTAAAATATGCCGGTCTGCCGATTCCCGTAGATGAAGAAAAGAAAAAAGAAATTCAAGATGAAATCGGTGAACGTCCGGTTTGGTTAGTAAGTTCGACTCATAGTGATGAAGAGGCAAAAATCGGTCGTTATCTTAAAGAGCTAAGTGCCAAACATGAAGGATTGCTGACGATTATCGCTCCTCGCCATCCAACCCGAGGGGTGGAAATACGCGATATATTGCAAGATAAATATCAGTTAAAAACAGCTTTGCGCTCAGCCAATGAAAAGATTCAGCCTGAAACCGAAGTTTATATTGCCGACACTATCGGCGAAATGGGGATTTGGTATGAACTTTGCCCGATTGTGTTTATTGGCGGTTCACTAATTCCGCACGGAGGACAAAACTTTATGGAACCGTCACGCTGCCGTGACGCGGTGATTGTTGGTCCGCACATGCACAATTTTACTGACGCCATGAACAGAGCCAAACGCGCTGATGGTATTATTCAAGTTGATGAAACCGTTGATTTGATTGATATGGTAGATCAGCTTTTGAGCAATAAAGAACTGTTAGACGCAAAACGCAGCCTCGCCTATAACTGGGCAACCAGCGAGGCCAAGGTTTTGGATGGTATCGCCGAAAAAATTCAAGGATATATGGAAAATGAAAACACCTAAATATTGGCAATCAAATTCCTTTATTTCTAAAATATTAGCTCCGCTTGGTTGGGTGTACGGCGCTTTGACACAGGCGCGCTTGAAAATTATAAAGCCGAAAAAGGTTGAAATACCGGTGATATGTGTTGGCAACATTACCGCCGGCGGCACTGGAAAAACACCTGTTTCCATTTCTATTGCCAAACTTTTGGGCATTGAAATGTATCACCCCTATTTTGTGACTCGTGGTTATGGCGGACAGCTGCAAGATGTAATAGTTAACAACAAAAAGCACACAGCAGCCGAAGTCGGCGATGAGCCGCTGTTGTTGTCACAGCAAGCTCCGGTTGTTGTAAACGCCGATCGCTATGCCGGTGCGGAATTAGCCATAAAAAACGGCGCCGATGTTATTGTTATGGACGATGGTTTTCAAAATCCGACCTTACACAAAAATCTTTCCTTTTTAGTTTTTGACGGAACTTATGGTATCGGCAACGGCAAAATCATTCCGGCCGGTCCATTGCGCGAGACTTTTTGCAACGGAGTTAAACGCGCGGACGCCTTAGTAATTTTGGGCAAGGACAAACACAATTTGGCCGAAAAAAGCGGTTTACCCGTTTTTTATGCACACACCGAAGCAGTGCAAACCTGTAATATAGAAAATCCGAATGTCGTGGCCTTTGCCGGCATCGGTCACCCACAAAAATTTTATCACACCTTATGCCAACAAGGGTTTAATGTGGTAGAAACCATAGATTTTCCAGATCATCATTTTTATAC
>USCF01000158.1 GCA_900553115.1 uncultured Alphaproteobacteria bacterium | reverse complement strand
GTGGAATTTTCATTTTCTGAGATAGCCTGCTGATTGAAATCTATAACCAAATAAGTATTTTTTTCAATGGCAGCCGGATATCGGTTAACTATTCCATATACTGACAATCCAACCAAAAATACCAAGAATATACAACCAACAACGGTACATAAAACGCGCAAAAATTTTAGTATTTTCTTACCTATTTTTAACATGTATCACTCCTTGTGAGCTGCCATCATTTTAGCAACATAAGGATATTTTTTAACAGCTTCAGCATTTAGTTCGCTACATTTATTTTCAATAACCATCTGCAGCTCGTTCATAAATTCTTCTTTAGTTTTGCCCTTGGCGCTGATTGGCGGTAAAAATTCAAACACAGCCGTCCCCGGATAGCGGTAGAACGAATTTTTAGCCCAAAACAAACCTGTGTTTATAGCCACTGGAACAATCGGCAAATCCAAATTTTCACCCAAGAAAAAAATACCTGACTTATAGCCTTTTGTTGTCCCAGGCTGGCAACGTGTTCCCTCAGGAAAGATGACAACCGGACGTCCGGCATCGGTTTTCTTTTTAACCTCGGTCAGCATATGTTTCATGGCGCTGGCTCCGCCTTTGCGATTGACCGGAATCATACCATAAAAATATTGCGCCCAGCCAAAGAACGGCAAAAAGATTAACTCTCGTTTCAAAATATAGGTGGTTGTTGGTGAAAATTGTGTAAAAGAATAAGTTTCCAAAGCGGATTCATGCTTGCAGGCGTATAAAACATCATGATGACGGATATTTTCAACACCGCGAACCTCAAGTTTTATACCGCCGAACAGGCGTACCCAAAACAAAGCCACCGGCATCACTACTTTATCCCAATAAAATATAGTCACTTTTTGCGACAACAGAGCCAATGGCAGCTGAATTACACACCCAACTCCCAAAGTTCCGAAAAAGAAAATATTAGTCAATAAAGAACGAATAAACAGCATATTGTTTTCTCCTTAATAAATATGTAAATGCCGGCAAAGATACACCACCAAAAACTTGTTATATTCCATTATCAGCAGTCGGAATGTTCCCCAGCTTTTCCACCAATTGTGATTGACATTCGGCGAATAAATAGGATTTAGTATAACTTCCAAATCGTTTTCCATAGTCACATAAATAATAAATTCCTGCAGGCTGCGCGGAATATGATAGCTTGAAGTCACCAAGCGGATAGATTTTATGTTATTCTTTTTAATCCACTCTTCGGTTTCTATGGCGTTTTCCAGAGTGTTTTTAGCTTTGCGGCCAAGTTCTATTTTGTTTTCATCATCAGCGGTGATATTGGCCTGTTTTTCTATTTGTTTTATCGAAATATCGGTTGGAACTCCAGATATAAAAAGCTTGTCTGCCAAATTATCGTTTAAAAGCCTGATACCTTCCGAAATACGGTTGCGGCCTCCGGTTAAAACAATAATGGCGTCGGTTTTGGTATGGGTGTCAATATCATAAGAGTTTATATAATGCGCAAACCAGACAAACCCTCCAAACCACGCCAAAAACGCGCTTATTAATCCATATAAAATCCAGCGTTTCATTAAACCATTTTCTCCAAAGACTTTCTGACAGTCCAATACGAAGTCACCATTGCATACAAAGAAGAAAACAACGGCGTTATCATAATCAAACACCAAGCAAACGTTGAAAGCTGAGCGCCTTTTATCAAACCGCTTCCGGTAGAAATTCCATACTTACCAACTAAAATTATACATGGTACGGCAGCCATTAAGCCGATAATTCCCGAAAAAAAGCCAATCTTAGCAAAATTGCGGGCATATTGTTTGGCTATATAGTCGTCCTTAGCGCCGATAATATGCAAAATCTCTATGGTATTCAAATTTATACCCAAACTGGTGCGAGTCGAATAATAAATAGAAAAAGCGCAGATGACAACAACCATTAGCAACACAGATAATGCCGTATTATTAAGCGATGAGGCAAATTTTATCAATCTGTTCAGCCAAAGACGATGATTATCAATAGAGGCATTTTCGGAAACCTGACGCAGTCCTCTGGTGACCTCATCATAGTTCAGTTCCGTGTTTGGTTTTAGTTTGACATCAAGCAGCACCGGAATCGGTAAAGACGATATATCGACTTTATTTCCCAGCCATGGCGTCATCAGTTTTTCAACTGTTTGTGCATCCAAAGCTCTGACACTTTCAACATCAGATAAATTTTCCATATATTGCAGCACTTTATTTTGTTGTTCCAGCGTCTTTGCTTCATCTATATGCTTGTTTTCATCTTCAATAGGAATAATCTGAACCGTAACCGAACCCATAATATCTTTTTCCCAGTTGTCGGCCATGGCGTTAATAGCCATAACAATCGCCAACACCACAATAAACAGATACATATAGATTGAAGTTAATACATACATAAATGCCGAAGTATCATCATCTTCTGTATTAATCTCATTACGGCGGCCTGTTACTAAATCACTTTTCATAGCTTAACATTCCTCTCATACTTTTCCTAAAGCCGGATACAATTTTGCCGAACCATTAGCCAGCAAAATACGCGGATAGTTGTAACTTGACGTTAATTGCTCATTGTGGGTGGCTATCACAACCGTGGTGCCGACTTTGTTTAGTTCCACAAACAAGCGCATTAATTTATTGGCAATTTCAGCATCTACACTGCCCGTCGGTTCGTCGGCAAATAAAATTTCCGGTCGGTTGATAACGGCGCGGGCAATGGCTACACGCTGTTTTTCACCGCCGGATAGCGAAGCGCAAACCTTGTAGATGCTTTTATTAAGTTCCACCCACTGCAGCAATTCGGTCACCCGCTTATATATTTCCTTTTCACCCATGCCGCGAACACGCAACGGCAAAGCTATGTTATCAAACACGCTCAAATGTTCCAATAAGCGGAAATCCTGAAAAACAACGCCGATT
>USCF01000157.1 GCA_900553115.1 uncultured Alphaproteobacteria bacterium | reverse complement strand
TAATATTTTATTCTCTTATAATGGGCAAAAAATTAACTTTTGATTAGGGAAAAAAATGATTAGTACGTTTTCAAAAATGCATAACAGTCTGTTTACAAAAATAATATTAACCATAACAGCATTGAGTTTTATGTCATTGTTCGGTGTTTCCGGATATATCAATAGCGCTAATAGCAATAAGCCGGTGATAAAGGTAGATAATTTGGAAATCAGCCAAAGTGAATTTAATTATATGCTGCAAAAAGAGTTGTCTAAGCTGAAAGATATGGATTCTGCAAATCCGGAAGAAGCTGAGGCTCGCAAAGCAGAAATTTCGGCGGAATTGGCAAAAATCAAATTAGATGATTTGCTGTTGGAAAATACCATGAAAAAATTTAAGGTTGATGTAACCGACAGTTTGGTTAGTCAAATTATTCAAATTTCTCCGCAGTTTTTGAACAACGGACAGTTTGACCGCGAAATGTATAAATGGTATATGAATAAAAACAATTTGACCGAAAAAGATTTGGTGGCGGAAATCAAACGCAACATCGGCCGTAAGATTTTGGTAGAAACTCAGGTTGAAGGTTTTAAGGTGCCAGAAGTTTTACAGTCTCAAATGCAAAAAGTTTTGGGACAGCGCCGTACTTTTAAATATATCAAGTTGGCGGCTGCAGAGGCCAAAATAGACCGCAAACCAAGCCAAGAAGAGCTTGATCAGTATTATGAAGACTTTACTGAAGATTTTCGCGTGCCAGAAAAAAGAGATGTAAAAGTTTTATCATTGCCTTTGGAAGCTATTGAAAAAAGCATTAATGTTTCTGATGATGAAATCAATACTTATTATAAGGAACATATTGAAGAATATGAACAGCCGGAAAAGCGCCATGTTTTGCAGTTGGCGTTTGAAGATGAAGAAAGCGCTAAAAAGGCCGAAGCTGAATTGGCTGCTAAAGACTTTATGGCTGTGGCTGCAGAAAACGGTCAAAGTGCCGAAGACACAGATTTTGGCGATGTAGCAAAATCTGATTTGTCCGATGAATTGGCTGATGTGGTATTTTCTTTGGCTAAAGGTCAGATATCTAAGCCAGAAAATATTAATGGCGGCTGGCAGATTTTGAAAGTTACGGATATTATTCCGGCAAGTTCCACACCTCGTGCGCAGGCAAACGCGCAAATCAAAAAGACCATTCAGGAAGAGCGCGCTTATGACGGCAGCTATGAGCTGATGACTTCAATTGAAGATAAATTGGGTGCTGGTGCAACTCTGCAGGAAATTGCCGACAGTTTTGGCATTGCTTTAGCCAGAGTTGAAAACTTGACTGAAGACGGAAGTTTTGACGGTGCTTTAATCGGAAAAAAATTGACTGAAGACGGAAGTTCTGATGCTGTCAATGTAGATATTGCCGAATTAGTAAAAAACAAAGATGTTATTGATGCTGCTTTTTCATACAACGCCGGCGAGGTTAGCCAAACTATTGAAGGCGATGATGGCTTGATTGTGGTTGAGGTTGAAAAAGTTCACGAATCTCACATTCAGCCAGAAAATGAAGTGACTGCAAAAATCACTAAATTGTGGCAAGAAAGTGAAAAAGTTTCCATTACTCAAGAGTTGGTGGACAACATCAATCATGATTTGGAAGCAGGCGACACTTTGTCTGAAGTTGCCGGTCGCTATAATTTGCCGGTAATGAAAACAATGCCTATTACCCGTGGTGAAACTTTTGCTGATTTGAACTTTAATGATATGAAAACTTTGTTTTCGGCAGGTAAAGAAGAAGCTAAAGTTTTGCAGCATGGTGACGACTATTTGATTGCCGAAACCAATGAAGTTTATGACGATTCTTCAGCTTTATCCCAAGAAGATAAAAATTTCTTGAAACAAGCTTTGCAGGCTGAAATGGCACAAGAAATGGCCGACGCTTTGCTGCATGGCTATGCTAAAGATTATAAAGTAGAAGTAAACTACGGACGTATGGGAATTAACGACTGATGAAAGTAGTTTTTATGGGTACGCCGGACTTTGCCGTACCGGCTTTGGAAAGACTGATAAAAGAGCATGATGTTGTTTGCGTGTATACTCGGGAACCAAAACTTTCGGGACGCGGCAACAAACTGAATAAAACTCCGGTGCATTTAGTCGCCGAGGCAAATGGCATAGAAGTGCGTACCCCAAAAACTTTGCGTAATATTGACGAGCAGCAGAAGTTTGCGGCATTGAAAGCCGATGTGGCTGTAGTTGCCGCCTATGGTCTGATTTTGCCGCTGTCAGTACTGGAGGCGTATCCTTTGGGTTGTCTGAATTTACATGCGTCCTTGTTGCCGCGGTGGCGTGGGGCTGCTCCGATTCAAAGAGCCGTAGAGGCCGGTGACGCCAAAAGCGGAGTGACGGTTATGCAAGTGGCCGAAGGTT
Source organism: uncultured Alphaproteobacteria bacterium (assembly GCA_900553115.1). Classification (GTDB taxonomy): domain Bacteria; phylum Pseudomonadota; class Alphaproteobacteria; order RF32; family CAG-239; genus RUG410. The sequence continues at coordinate 541 of USCF01000157.1, read as the reverse complement.
TGGATACCGGCGATATGCTGCTAAAAGGCGAAGTTGAAATTACCTCGACAACCACAGGCGGAGAATTGCATGATAAGCTGGCTTTGGTGGGTGCGGATTTGATATCGGCGGTTTTGTCTGATATTAAAAGTTTTACGCCTCAGCCGCAGCCGCAAGATGGTGCTTGTTACGCCGCAAAAATAGATAAGTCGGAATGTAAGCTTGATTTCAATCAAAAAGCCGATGTTTTGTGCCGCAAGATTCGCGCGTTTAATCCTTATCCGGCGATGTTTTTTGAATATGGCGGAGAGCGTTTTAAAGTTTTGGAAGCGCATAAGGCGGAAAAATACGCGCCAGTGGGAACGATTATTGAAGAAAATAACAGTCTGCTGATTGCTTGCGCCGACGGTGCGTTGAACATTACGCAAATTCAGCGCCAAGGCAAAAAGCTTATGAGTATAGGCGAATTGCTGCGCGGTTTTCACTTTGCTGAAAATTCAAAAGCGGAATAATTGCTAAAACAATAAAAAAACAGCACATGGTAAACAAAACCAATGTGCTG
>USCF01000156.1 GCA_900553115.1 uncultured Alphaproteobacteria bacterium | reverse complement strand
TTTGGGCAAACTGAAATTAGAGCGTCCGCTGTTTTTGCTTTATGCCGCCAAAAAGGCTTATGCCGAAGAAGTTTTTGCCGCTGCTGGTGAAGAACCGGAAAAATCAGAAGATATTATGCTTATTCCGCAGTCGCAAATAAAATTCAACGCTTGTCATTGTTCGCGGCAGCTGCAATAAATTCGGTATTGCAATTTTGCAAAACTATGCCATTATGTCTCTAACAAAATTACTGTGGAGGAGATATAAAATGAGCGGTAAAGTTATTATCTTGATGATGGACTCTTTTGGAATTGGCGGAGCGCCTGACGCGGCCGCTTTTTCTAATGTCGGCGCCAATACGTTTGCGCATATTGCTCAAAAACAAGGCCGTTTAGAAGTGCCGAATTTGGCTTATTTGGGCTTACAGCAAGCCGGATTTGAAGCCAGCGGCGATAAAACGGATTTACAGTGCCAAAACAAGCCGGCGTTTGAAATCGGTCATAAATTTGGTCATGCCAAAGAAATCAGCAAAGGTAAGGACACAACTTCCGGACACTGGGAAATGGCCGGCACCCCCGTGCTGTTTGACTGGGGCTATTTTAAGCCGGATTATCCGTCTTTTCCGCCGGAATTGATTGCTGAAATCTGCGCTAAAGGCGGTATTGACGGTATATTGGGCAATAAAGCCGCGTCCGGCACGGTTATTATAGAAGAATTGGGCGAAGAACACCTGAAAACCGGCAAGCCGATTTTTTACACCTCCGCCGATAGCGTGCTGCAAATTGCTTGTCATGAAGAGCATTTTGGTTTGGAACGCCTGTATAAACTTTGTGAAGTCGCTTTTGAAGCGGCAAAACCATATAACATCGCCCGCATTATCGCCCGTCCGTTTGTGGGCGAGCATAAAGGAGAATTTACCCGCACCAAAAATCGTCATGACTATTCGGTTACTCCGCCGGAAATTACGGTTTTAAACAAAGCGGCAAATGCCGGACATGAAGTTATTTCGGTGGGTAAAATCCGTGATATTTATGCCGGTTCGGGAATTACGCAAGCCTATAAGGCCAGCGGTTTGGAAGAACTTTGGAATGTTACGTTGGAACAAGTGAAAAAAGCGCCGAAAAACGCCGTTGTTTTCACTAATTTTGTGGATTTTGACATGGTCTATGGACATCGTCGCGATGTTGCCGGCTATGCGCGCGGATTGGAATATTTTGACTCTCGTTTGCCGGAACTTTTGCCGCTTTTAGGCGATGATGACATTGTCTTTATTACCGCCGACCACGGCTGCGATCCGACATACGCCGGAACCGACCACACGCGCGAACAAGTGCCGGTTATAATGTTTGGTAAAAAAGTACAGACGCAAAACATTGGACAGCGCCAAACTTATGCCGATATTGCCCAAACAATCTGCGCTTTTTACGGACTTGAACCGATGAAATACGGAGAAAGCTTTTTATGAGTTGGCAGGCTTCTAATTTGATTGCCGCAAAGCATTGCTTTTTTGGCGCTAAAGGCGGGGTGTCGCAAGGAAAATACGCCTCGCTTAACACTAATTACAACAGCCAAGATTCAAAAGTGGCGGTGCGGCAGAATTTCGAGATTATCACCGCGTATTTTCATAAAAATTATGAAGATATGTTTACGCTGAACCAAGGTATTTCCAATACGGTGGTTGAAGCAAATTTACCGCAGCAATTTACGATTACTGCGGACGGTGTGGTAACGACTAATCCCAATATTTTGATTGGTATAAAAACTGCCGACTGCGCACCGGTGCTGCTTGCCGACTACAAACACGGAGTTATCGGCGCGGCGCACGCCGGCTGGCGCGGAGCTTATCGCGGAGTGGTGGAAAACACCGTGGCTTTAATGCTGCGCAAAGGTGCAGAGCTAAAAAATATTGCCGCCGCGATTGGGCCTTGTATGCAGCAAGCTTCGTTTGAAGTGCAAAACGATATGCGAACAACATTGTTAAAAGAAAATTCGGCAAATGCAAAATATTTTGCCATCGGTAAAGACAGCGAGCATTTTTATTTTGACTTGAGCGGCTATTTGGAAGATAAGTTGCATAATTTGGGGATTGACAATGTTGTTAATTCGCATATAGATACATATCCGGCGCAAAACGGCTATTTCAGCTATCGCCGCAACACACATCTGGGACTAATCAGCCAATCCAAAGATTACCCGACCCAATATTCGTTTATTTGTTTATAGAGGAAAAAATGAGAACACATATGCTGCCGTATTTTAATGAACGTCCCGCAAAAATCAGCGCTTTGATTTTGCATTGCAGCGCGCATGACACCAAAGATATGATTGCCGTGCTGGAAAAAGAAGAGCTCAGCGCGCATTATGTGGTGGGGTTGAACGGCGATATAACACAGTTGGTACCGGAAGAAAAACGCGCTTGGCACGCCGGCATAAGCTCATGGCGTGAGTTTGATAATCTGAACCATAATTCCATCGGTATAGAAATCAGCACTATGTCAATGGGGCAAGAGCCGTATAGCGAACGGCAGATACAAAGTTTGATTGAACTGTGTCAGGGGATTATTGAACGTTATCACATTCCGGCAAAAAATGTAGTTGGACACTCGGATATTGCGCCAACACGCAAGCCCGACCCCGGAGTAGCTTTTCCATGGCAAAGGTTGGCCGAAAACGGTATCGGATTGTGGTATGATTTGAATGACGCGGCAAAAGAAAAAGAAACTAATCCCGAAATTCTGCTGCAAAAAATCGGCTATAATACCGAAAATTCAGCGGCAGCGATGTGTGCTTTTTGTCGGCACTTTATTCCGCAAGAAGTGGCTATAAATCCGAATATTCACGATTTGCTGCAACATCCGTATCCTGAAAATTTCAGTTTGCCGGCAAGCCGGAGCATGTATTTATAGTCCATGGAGAGGAGTCCACAGCAGAGTCCTTTGCAAACCACGTGCATGAGACCT
>USCF01000155.1 GCA_900553115.1 uncultured Alphaproteobacteria bacterium | reverse complement strand
GTTGAAAAACTTGATGCGCTTCAAGAACAGACAAAACGCTTAGAGCAAATTTATACGCAGAAAATCAAAGAATGTGATGAGTTGAAGCAATCTATATTGCAAAAAGCATTTAGAGGAGAACTATGATGGTTTCTGAAGCTGATACCAGAGAAGAACTGATAAACCCGAAGTTAATGGAATGCGGTTGGAAAACTGGTGGCGACATTATCGTTCGTCGGGAATATCCTATCTCTAAAGGAAAAATTATTGGTATGAATGCCCGCACACCAAAATTAAGTGCAGACTATGTCCTCATCTACAAAAATGTGAAATTGGCAGTGGTGGAAGCCAAAAAATCAACTCGTTCATATACAGACGGTGTTGCTCAGGCAAAAGAATATGCCGAGCGTCTAAATATTCGCTTTACTTATGCCACCAACGGCACAGAAATCTATCAAATAGATATGGAAACCGGTAAAGAATGTCAGGTTGATAAGTATCCGTCTCCGGAAGAACTCTGGCAGATGACATACAGCCAAGACAACAAGATATTTAATCTGCTTTCCGCCATTCCTTCTAAGACAGATGGGCTGTTTGAATTGCGTTACTACCAAGAGAACGCTATTAACGCAGTTATAAAAGCACTAAGTGAAGGCAAAAACCGTATTTTACTCACGTTAGCCACAGGAACTGGCAAGACTTGTATTGCTTTTCAGATTGTTTGGAAGTTAATGCAGGCAAAGTGGAATATTAAAAATATCGGTGACAGATTGCCGAGAATACTGTTTTTAGCGGACAGAAATATATTAGCCGACCAAGCATTTAACGCTTTTCAGGCTTTTCCTGTGAACTCTTTAGCTAGAATTACGCCGGCGGATATTAAGAAAAACGGCAGAGTGCCGGATGCGCAAAGTATCTTTTTCACCATTTTCCAAACATTTATGAGCGGTGAAAAGCCATATTTCGGGCAATATCCAAAGGATTTCTTTGATTTTGTGATTATTGATGAATGCCACCGCGGTGGGGCTAATGATGAAAGTAACTGGCGCGAGATTTTGAATTATTTTGATAGTGCTGTTCATTTAGGCTTAACAGCTACACCAAAACGTAAAGATAACGTTGATACCTATAAGTATTTCGGAGAGCCGGTTTATACCTATTCGCTTAAACAAGGTATCAATGATGGCTTTTTAACGCCGTTTAGGGTGAGAAACCTAAGCACAAACTTTGACAAATATCAATATAATCCGTCAGATGATATTGATGGGGAAATTGACACGGAAAAGACGTACAATGATAATGAAGTATTCATTGTTGATAAGGAACTTGAACGGGTTAAAAAGTTTATGGATGAAATCAATCAGAACGATAAAACTCTAGTCTTTTGTGCTACGCAAACCCATGCCGGATTAATCAGAGATATGATAAATCAATGCAAGACAGCAAGCACAAATCCAAACTATTGCGTTCGGGTAACGGCAGATGACGGAGAACGTGGAGAAATGTTTTTGCGGCAATTTCAAGATACTTCAAAAACTATTCCGACAGTTTTAACCACATCTCAAAAACTATCAACTGGTGTGGATGCTATTCAGATAAAAAATATCGTCTTATTGCGACCGGTGAACTCAATGATTGAATTTAAGCAGATTATCGGTAGAGGCACGCGCGTTTGCGAAGACAAGGATTATTTCACAATTTATGACTTTGTCGGAGCATCACATAATTTTGAGGATCCACAATGGGATGGCCCGACAGAATATACCGGAAAACCAAGTTCTGGTAATGGTGGCAAAGGCGGTCAAGGTGGAACTGGAGGCAACGGTGGAAATGGTGGTGGAGAAACACCAGAGCCGAAGAAAATAACCAAGATTAAATTGGGTAAAGGTCGCGAAGTAAAGATTTTTGATGATGGAACTACCTTTTATGATAAAGACTTAGGCAAGCCAATAAGCGCAAAAGAATTTATTGAAAGATTAGTCGGACAGATGCCAAACTTCTTTAAGACGGAAGAAGAATTGCGCCAAGTATGGCTTGACCCAATAACAAGAAAGACATTGCTCAAACGGTTTGCTGAAAAAGGATATAGTAAGGAAACCTTCAAATATATTCAAAAAGCATTGCAGGCAGAAGATAAAGATGTGTTTGATGTTTTGAGTTATTTGGCGGAATTCTGCAACGATATGATGACCAGAGCCGAAAGAGCCGGACAATGCAAAGTTTATGTTATGGATAACTATGCGGCAAGACAATATGCCTTTATTGAGTTTGTATTGCAACAATATGTTAAAGAAGGTATATCCGAGCTTGATGATGAGAGAATTGGTAAACTGGTCAACTTGAAATATGGATCGCCGATGAACGCCTTGCAGGAACTTGGCAAACCTGATGAAATCCGCTCAATGTTCTGCACCTTCCAACAATATCTGTATAAAGAAGCGGTGTAAATAATACGACGTGACAGCATATTGATGAGGATGAACTGAAAGGACTATTTGATGTACTTAAAAGAGTTTGAATTAAGAAATTTTCGTAAATTCCATTATGAAGATATAAATAGTAAAAATAGTGTATATTTTTCAAATCCTCATGGACTTGGTAACTTAAATATTGCTTCAAGAACCTCTTTACTTATAGGTCCTAATAATTGTGGCAAAACAACGATTATTGCATGTTTAGATAAACTTTTGTCATCTTCTCCTAATTTTACACCGTTTGATTTTAATTTAGATTATATCAAAAATTTATTTGATACGTATTCCAAAGATGTAGATGCTGACTTTAGTGATATAGTTTTACCTGAAATGAATTTTATATTTAAAATAGGTCCCGCTTATACATCAAAAATGCATACGCTGTCCGGTTTGATCTGCCGACACGGCCTCTTAACTGGTACAGCTGGGAAAGCCCCATGTTATCCGAATCATGAATGATCATCGTATTGACATTGGGGATATCCAGTCCCGTTTCAA
>USCF01000154.1 GCA_900553115.1 uncultured Alphaproteobacteria bacterium | reverse complement strand
AGTGAAAAATAAATGTTTTTCAAAACATCTTCTCGATTATCATAGCCAACAGCCACATTTTGCAAATCTATAATCGGTTGAGTTACAGTTGATTGGTTGTTTTCCATTATATTCCTCCAATTTTGATTTAGAATATATCAATAATCTATTTAATAAAATGTTTTTTTTCTTTTATTTTGCAGATTTTTAGAATATAGTGCAAAAAAAAGAGGTTAGAATGTTAATAAGTTGTCCAAAATGTAATGCCGTTTATCAGGTTCCGGAAAATCAAATTCCTGCTGACGGTAAAAAATTTAAATGTGCCGAGTGCGGCGAAATTTGGTTTGTACGCCCGCAAGCAAAACCAAAAGAAAATGTTGTCCCTTTTGCCCCTGTTGCATCTAAAACGCCAGAACAGCAGGCAAAAGTGCAAATTAATCCACAAATAATCAGTACAGAAGCAGCCCAAAACGATGATTTGGAAAAAATGTTTAATCGTTTATCCAAAGATACAAAAGGATTGTTTAGCGGAAAAGAATCTGCCGACACTCGTTTTGAACGAGCTAAGCGTAAGTTTTTTATGTTCTTTTCACCGTTTATAATAAATTGCTCCATTCTTTTGGTTATTTTTGTCTGCACTCTTTATATTGGCTATGCCAACCGATTTGAATTGGTATCGGCAATTCCGCAGCTAGAAAATTTTTATAACAAACTAGGTGTCAACAGTTTGTATAAAGGTAAAAATTTAGTGTTTCAAAATGTATCGGCACGTAATATTGAACGCAACGGTAAAGCCTATGTTGAAGTTAGCGGCAACGTTTATAACGACGGCGATATGACATCTATTGTTTTACCAATCAAAGTTACACTGCAGCATCTTGATGGTTCTATTGAGGCCGAGGCCGTAAAAAACTTGACTTTAGACCGACTGGAACCTAATTTTAGAGCATTGTTCAGGGTTTTACTGCCTGATAGCTCTTTGGACGAGAAAAAAGTTATTTTAAGTTTTGATGAAAATGCTCAGCCGCAATCTAAAGAAAAAGCTAAGAAATTTTCGGATAAAGAATAATAAAGGAGATAAAAATGTTAAGAGAAGATTTACAAAACAGCTTAAAAGACGCTATGAAAAATAAAGATATGAAAACAGTCGGCGCAATACGTCTTATTATTGCCGGTCAAAAAGAAAAAGACGTGGAAGCCCGTGGTAAAGGCTTGGAAAAAGCTAGCGACGCCGATTTGCTTTCTATGATGCAAACTATGATTAAACAAAGAAACGAATCTGTTAAAATCTATACAGAAAGCAATCGTCCTGATTTGGCTGAAAAAGAACAGGCAGAAATTGAAGTTATTAATCGCTTTTTGCCAAAGCAAATGGATGCTGCAGAAATTGATGAAGCAATCAAAGCCGCTATTGCCGAAACCGGAGCTGCCGGTATCCGCGATATGGGTAAAGTTATGGGCGCTCTGAAAGCTAAATACGCCGGTAAAATGGACTTTGGCGCAGCATCAGCCGCTATTAAAAAGTTTTTGGCTTAATTTAGTATTTATTATCGACGATGAATGATGATTTACAAAAATTTCTAGACGAATTGCGCAGTCGTATATCGATTGCCGATGTGGTTGGAAACAAAGTAAAACTGACGAAAAGAGGGCGTGAGTATTTGGGCTTATGCCCTTTTCATCATGAAAAAACACCATCATTCACTGTCAATGAAAGCAAGGGATTTTATCATTGTTTTGGCTGTGGAGCTCATGGAGATATTGTAAAATTTGAAATGGACGCCAACGGCTTGCCGTTTATTGAAGCTGTTAAAAAATTAGCTGATAAAGTTGGCATGCAGCTTCCGACTTGGTCTAAAGAAAGCCAAGAACAGAGCCTAAAGCGCAAGTCTTTGTATGAAATTATGGATATTGCCTGCGCCTATTTTGAAAAATGTCTGAGAATGCCGGTTGGCGCTCAAGGTTTGGCCTATTTTAAAGATAAACGCGCTTTGAGCGAAGAAGCCATAAAAAAATTTCGCCTAGGCTATGCTCCAAGCGGAAACGGTCTAAAAGCTTTGTTGGCCTCTAAAGGCGTATCAGAACATGATATGGCCGAGTTGGGATTGATTGCCGTGCCAGAAGATAAAAATCGTGCGCCGCATGACTTTTTCCGCGACAGAGTAATGATTCCGATAATTGACAAACAAGGTAATGTCATTGCTTTTGGTGGGCGCATTTTGGACAACAGTCAGCCCAAATACCTCAATTCTCCGGAAACTCCTATTTTTAACAAACGCCGCATTCTATACAATATGAACAACGCTCGCGAGCCGGCATATGGTTCTAAACGACTGATTATTTGTGAAGGCTATATGGATGTGATTGCGCTGGACAGTTTTAACTTTAACTATGCTGTGGCGCCGCTGGGAACAGCATTAACCGAAGAACAAATTATTGAGGCTTGGAGGGTTTGCAACACCCCTACTCTTTGTTTTGACGGTGATGGCGCTGGAATTAAAGCCGCTATTCGTTCAATTGACCGTGTGCTACCAATATTAAAAGCCGGTTATTCGGTAAATTACATTTTCTTAAAAGAAAAAAAAGACCCAGATGAATTGCTGCACAGTTTAGGTGCTCCGGTGTTTGAACAATATTTGCAACGAACAAAACCTTTGGTTGATATTTTGTGGCACAAATGCAAAATGAATAAAGATACCGACACGCCGGAACAAAAAGCTTTAATTGAAAAAGAAACTTTTGAGGAAGTGGCTAAAATCAAAGATGAACAAATTCGCAACTATTATACTCAAGAAATGAAAAAGCGAATTTATTACACTTTTGGCAAAGGCTCTATTTATAAAAATGCTCAAAACAATACGAGCGCAGAGCCGCAAACTGCAGAAGATTATACCAAAAAAACATATACCCCTCGCCGTAAAAAACAAGAAACAGAGCCGGTTTATCATTTTGTTAAAAAGCCGCCTCTAAATGATTTGGTTATCCGTGGGATTATTGCAGCAAT
>USCF01000153.1 GCA_900553115.1 uncultured Alphaproteobacteria bacterium | reverse complement strand
CAGATTTATAACGGAACAATTGTTGAAGCTGTTTCCGTTAATCTTGCAAATAGTATGTTGAAAGAAATTTACGGCGGAGATGCAGCGTATTTAATGTTAAATGCTATGGGTGTTGATATGGATAGTATGCTAGAAGATATGTATGGTATAAAAAATCAAACAACACTATATTTTGTTACATCTAATGATGTTGATGTAAGTATTCCTGATAATAGTTATATTCCAGCTGGAATTTTTATACTTTCGGGTATTTTTCAGTATGAAAATTTATTGGGAAATACCAAAACAATTTCTAAACTTCAAAGAATAAAATAAAAAAGGGCGGGGGGTAAATTCCGCCCTTTGTCTTTGTATAAAAAATCCCACAAAAAGTGGGATTAGAATTTACAGCTTTTTCCAAGTTGTGCCGGCTGGGCTGTCTTCCAAAACAATTCCGCGTTCTTTCAGCTCGTTGCGAATAGCGTCGGCAGTCGCCCAATCCTTATTCTTTTTGGCTTCGGCGCGTTTTGCTATCAATGCTTCTATTTCGGCATCATCAGAAGCCGCACCTTTAAACCAGCTTTCAGCATCGTTATACAATAAACCAAGCATATAGGCGTTAGCCAAAAGTTCTGATTTATATTTTACGCGCTCTTCTTTGGTTTCGGCTTTATTCAAATTACCCAAAGTTTCGTGCAAGTATGACAAGGCTAGCGGTGTGTTTAAATCATCGCACAAAGCAGCTATCAACTTTTCGCTTGGTTCTGTTTTTTCGGCTGGAATATCGGCATTTTTCAGTAAAGCGTTATAAAATTTATCCAAAATGTTTTTAGCCTGTTCCAAGCCCTCAAACGTAAAGTTAAACGGCTGATGATAATGTGTGGTTAAAAACAGCAGACGCAAGGCTTCGGCCGGATATTTAGCCAATATTTCATCAACAGTGTAAAAATTGCCTAACGATTTAGACATTTTTACGCCGTTAATCATCAGCATACCGGTGTGCACCCAATAGTGGGCAAAATGTGTCCCCGGGTAGGCGCAGCAAGATTGCGCGCACTCATTTTCATGGTGCGGAAAGATTAAATCCGAACCGCCGCCGTGAATATCAAAATCATTGCCCAGCAATTTGGAACTCATGGCCGAGCATTCCAAATGCCAGCCCGGACGACCATAACCCCATGGACTATCCCACCCAGGTTGGTCGGCATCTGATGGTTTCCACAAAATAAAGTCTGCCGGATTCTTTTTATAATCGGCAATTTCCACTCTGGCGCCGGCAACCATTTCTTTCATTGAACGACCGGATAAAAAGCCATAATTCGGCATAGAATCCACATCAAACAAAACTTGTTTATCGGCAATATAGGCATGACCGTTTTTCAGCAGCAATTCTACCAGTTTTATCATTTCCGGAATATATTCAGTAGCGCGCGGACGATAATTCGGCGATAAAACATTTAATTTTGCCATATCGTCAATGTACCAATTATAAGTTTGCTCCGTGATTTCACGAATAGATTTACCGGTTTCTTTGTGTTTGTTCAAAATTTTGTCGTCAACATCGGTGATGTTAGAAACATAGGTAACGTGTTCCTTGCCGTAAACATAACACAATAAACGATATAAAACGTCATAGACAACAGGAGTTTTGGCGTTGCCCAGATGAGCTTTGTCATAAACCGTTGGTCCGCAGACATACATACGCACATTGTCGGCGTCTATCGGAATAAATTTATCCTTACGCTGTTTTAAGGTATTGTGCAAATATATTTCCGGCATTTTAATCCTCCTGTTAAGCTTTTTGCCCCAACAAACGTTTTTTTGCTTTTTCATAACCGATTAACGGCAGCAGAGTTTTTAGTTCAGGACCGTTGTCCAAGGCCGTCAGCGCTTTGCGTATCGGATGAAACAGCTCGCGTCCTTTTTTGCCGCTTTGAGTTTTAAGAATTGACATCCATTCATTGAATGTACTTTCGTTCCAAGGTTCAGCCGGCAATAATTCAGCCGCTAAATCAGTTAAGGATTTATCTTCAATAATCGGAGCAACCTCTTTGTGGCAAATATCTTCCCAAACTTTTACATCGTCTACCACATCTAAATTGGCGCGTACATCATTCCAAAATGTTTCATCGGCGTCAATACGGTTTTTTACCAAGCTATACGGCATCGAGCGAACAACTTTAGTATTGAAATGCTTTAATTCTTCTTCATCAAATTTAGGTTGTGAGCGTCCGAGCTTTGAAAAATCCAAAGATTCTGCCAGCTCATCTAACGAATAGTAAGGTTCTATGGCGTCAGATGTTCCCAGTTTTGCCAAAAATGAGCAAATTGCCATAGCTTCAACGCCTTCGGCTTTCAATTCACGTACGCCTAAGCTGCCCAAACGTTTAGAAAGTTTACCTTCGGTGCCGGTCAATAGCGGCAGGTGGGCAAAAGTCGGAACTTTACCGCCAATAGCCTCAAACATCTGAATTTGTGAGGCTGTATTGGTAGTGTGGTCTTCACCGCGTACAATGTGAGTAATACCAAAGTCGCTGTCATCAATGCAAGAAGGCAAGTGATACAAATAGCTGCCGTCTTCACGGATAATAATCGGGTCGCTGAGCTTTTCGGCCTCATAGCGGCAATGTCCGCGCACAATATCGTCCCATTCAATTATACCGTCCAGCAGCTTAAAACGATAGTGCGGCTTGCGTCCTTCGGCTTTGAATTTGGCTAAATCCTCGGCTGTGTAGTGCAGAGCTTGACGGTCATAAACCGGAGCCAAACCTTTTGCCATAGCGCGTTTACGCTTGATTTCAAGCTCTTCAGGAGTTTCATAGCAAGCATAAATACGGCCTTCGTCCATAAGTTTTTTGGTTACTTCATTATAGCGGTCAAAACGAGCCGACTGGCGGGCTTCTTCACACCAATTAAAACCAAGCCAAATCAGACTTTCTCTCATTGCGTCTTCATATTCTTTTTTAGAACGCAGACGGTCTGTATCATCTATTCTCAGCATAAATTTACCGCCGAGTTTTTTGGCCAGCAGCCAGTTAAACAAA
>USCF01000152.1 GCA_900553115.1 uncultured Alphaproteobacteria bacterium | reverse complement strand
AATATAGTCGGCTTCCATATCTGGTATTTCCATTTCCAATACCGGTGACACCCTGCTGCCGTCTTTATCTTCCCATTTGCGGTATTTCGGCTTGAAAGATTCCTTGGTCTTTTTGTCATCCTCCAATTCTGTTAAAACTAAATTAGAATCGGCTTCCAGTGTTTCGCGCACATTTATTTTTTCTCCTTCAACATAGACACTGTACATCTGGTCTGCTTTTTGATTGTATAGCGCTTCATTGTCCGGAGGCAGTTCTTTGCCGGCTTTTTCATAATCATTTTTTGCTGCATCAACCGCTGCAGTAATGATTTTGACATTTTGCATCAGCGTATTTTTAGAATTTATTAAATTTGCTTGTCCTATAATACGAGCCGAGTTATTGTTAGTGTTATTTTTTTTGTTGTCAGCAATTTCTTTTGCAGTGCCAGAAAATGCTTCTTGATCCGTGTTTTTAGTTAAAATATCATGCTGCAGCAGTTTTTGATATTCTAAGAGGCTGATTGAGCCATCATATTCCGGCAAATCGTATTTTTCGGCAAATTCTTTGTTGGATAGTTTTTTATCAGCTTCCTCAACCGGCAAAGGTTTGATATCTTCCATAATAATTTGCCCGATATCTGGAATTTCCACATCATTTTTTATGTATTTCGTAAAATCTGTACCGCCAATGTTGAGGGCTATTTTTTTGCCTTTTTCATAATTATTTTTATAATCAGCAGCGTGTTTATTGCCTTCTTCAGCTAATTGTGCTGCATTATACGGGTTTTGCAAAAGCCCGTAGGCCATTGAATATTTTTCCATCCACATATCTTTAGTGCCGTTGACTATCAGGCTCATATCTTTATCAAAGTCTTCTTTATAAGGGCTGTTCGGGTTAATTTCGCCTTTGTCGATAGCATCTTTATAAAACTTAAAGTTTCCGTTTTCTTCTGTTTCAAAAATAGAACTGTCACCGCTTTTTATATATTGATTGCGCATATATACCAAAGTTGTCATATTTGCTGATATCTCGTTCCACATATCCAATTTATAGGCCTCTTCCACACCCAAAGGAGCGTCATAAAGTCCTTGACGGTGGCTGTCGCGGTGTTTTTGCTCGTGCAAGATTGTTCCTAATCCGTTTGAATAATCATTAAATTTCTTAGCGTTGTTTCCTTCATTATCATCTTTGGGCGCAGCTGTGGTTATCGGCTTTGAATTATGGCCTTTGGCTTTTTGAGGAGTCTGTTTTTTAGGCGGTGTAGTCGTCTTTTTATTTTTATCGGTATTAGTGTTTTGATTGTTGGTTTTGGGCTTGTAAAAGTTCAGGGTAATAGTTTTTCGATTACCGTCATAATAAGCCAGTGTCTCTGATTGATGAGATAGGGTATCAACCTGAAAGTCTATTTTACGCATTGGCTCTTTTTTAATTTTTGGCATTTTTCCCATAACTTTATCTCCTAGAAACTAATCGCGCGTTCTTTGTCTTTGTATATTTGGTATCTGCTGTGTATTGGCCGTATGCGGCGGAGTGCTATTTTCTACAGCCGTTGTTTCATTGTCGCTTTCTTGAGCGGTATTTTGTTTTGAGGCAATTTTTTCTCTGGCTTTGTTTAATTCAGCAGAGTTATCCATTGTCACTTCATCAACCGAGTCAGCTGTTTTTGAATTTGCGGCAGCTTCATGCAGCTGCTCGTTTAGTGGTTTATCCGGCGAGTATTGATAAGCAGGCTTTTGCTGTTTTTGCTTGCGTTCTTCTGCCGCGTTTTTTATTTGCGCTTTCAGCTGTTCGCTATCGTGATCCGGTGTGTCGGTATTTTCTGAGCTTTGTGTTTGTGTGTTGTTTCCACGTCCGTTGCCATTATCCGGTGCGTTGCCTTCTTTAGAGCTTTGCGCTTGTGCCTTCAGCGTGCTTTTCAAATCATCGCCGTTATCTTGAGTTTCCGTATTTTCTGAGTTTGGTTTTTGAATATAGTCGGCTTCCATATCTGGTATTTCCATTTCCAATACCGGTGACACCCTGCTGCCGTCTTTATCTTCCCATTCTTTGTAAACAGATAAACACTCAACAAAATTTATGGGCTTGTTCTCTGGGCCATCATATGTTCCCGCACGTTCTTGGTCCTCTCTACTTTTTCTTATTGAATTATAAGCGATAGTGTCCATATTGTTATTTAATAGAAATTTACCTTCACTAGGAATTTCAACATCTTTTTCCAAATATTGTGAAAAATCTACTCCACCGATATTCATCGCAATTTTTTTGCTGCGTTGATAATTTTCATCGTCGTATTTATAGTATTCTGCGTATTTATCACTATAATCACGGGCGTAAGCAAAATTTTGTCCGGCGTAATTAGGAGCGATTTTTTTCTGCCACATTTCTTGTGTGCCATTGGCAATAAGTTTCATCTCTTTATCAAAATCTTCTTGCTTGTTACTCCCTGGGGTAATTTCGCCTGAAATAACTGCATTTTTATAATAGTAAAAACGTCCGCCTTGAGCGTCAAAAACAGAAATATCGCCAGTTTCTAAATATTTTTGCCGGAGAGATAATAAGCTCGCCGTGGTTGCTGAAATTTCATCATACATATTCGTTTTATATACGTTTTCAGGAGACATAGGGTATTTATACAAGCCATTTTTATAATTTATATTGTGCTGTGCTTCATGAACAATAACGTCTTCAGATTTTTTTTCTTCTCCGGTTTCTTTATCATAATTTACTGTCATAGTATTATTATGCGGATTAAAATAAGCCAAAATATTTAAAGAAGAGCTATTTTCATCTTGTTGTTTAGTTGCTTTTACAGGTTGTTTAGCCGTATTATTTTTTTGATGTTTATTTTGCTGATTATTTTTAGGTTGTGTTTGTTTTTTGGTATTAGTAACTTGTTTAGTTGGAGTATTTTTTTGTTTGTTTTGCCCATTAGCAGATGTCTTCTTTTTTCTTATATAAAAAAATTGCGGGTGAGAATTTACAGAAATTGTATCAACCTGATAGCTAATATTTTTCATAGGTATCTTTTTTTTTTGATTTTTTTTATATA
>USCF01000151.1 GCA_900553115.1 uncultured Alphaproteobacteria bacterium | reverse complement strand
CTTCATTTTCCAGCTTTAGAATATTTCCAGGTTCTTTCATCATATTGAAAAAAATCGGCAATGAAGAATGCGTAGAAACTGCGCCGGAAATCGCCGTGCTATAGGCAAAACCGGTTTTGTCTTTCATTTTATCAAGACAAGGCGTAGTCTGCCGCGCGTCTGGATTAAACAGATGCATTTTATCGGCGTTAGTGCTTTCCCCCATAATCAGCACCACCAACTGCGAAGATTTCGGCAGTTTTTCCACTTTGTACGGCAGATAAAAATCCTGCGGCACAATATCATGAATATTCTTGCTGTCGGCGCCATTCACCAAATAAAAAGAAAAAGAATTAATCGAATTATGAATAGAATAACGTGTTTCCGGCGGCAAAAAAGAATGCAAACCGCGTCGAGTTGCCCGCTCTGGCTTAACACCTAAAAAGACGATAACCGCCAAAATTCCAATCACCGAAAAATATAGTTTTTTCCGCCATTTAAATTCCATAAGCAACAAAATCAAAAACGGCAGCACCGCCGCAACCGGCACAAACCAAAAGTCATCGAAATCAGACATACCAGCAGAATAAACATCATCAAATTCGCCAAAAACCTTACCAATATCAAGTGGATTTATCGGGCGGGCAAAATAAGCAATGTGTCCCAACTGAATCAGCTGCATAAACATAAACAGCAAACAGCAAACAGCATACACCCACACCCCGGAAAGTGAAAGGAAAAAGCCAAACACAAACATAACCGCCAAAAATACGTAGTCAGTCAAATATCTCACATTTGGTAAAAAAGCCTCAAACAAATAATCCGGCAGCACCACCAAAAAAGCAAACAATAATCCCATAAGCGCGTTATATTTCATCTTTGCCAAAAACGCCATGCTTCTGCTAAAAAAAATATTCATTAGTCCCTCAAAATATAGTCCAAGTATTTTGCTCTATAATATAATTTTTGCGTTTTGATAACAAAATAAGAACAACTATCCACATCTATAAAAGTTTTATAATTTCAGCAAAAAAAAGGCTGCGTAAAAACACAACCTTTATCTGCTTAGTAATTTTACAGCACCAAACGGCATAAGTTTTTATTTGCTGGGCTAAATTAGCCTACCTGCAAAACAACCTTAAACAAGCTTTACTTTTAATAAAAATAGTAGCGCGCGCCGATAGTAAATTCTTTGCTGTTGTTATAAGCGTCGCCGTCAGCCAAAGAATAACGATACATTGCTCTAAAGCCCCATTCCGGAGTAGGATTGATTTCACCGCCGACACCCAAACGCAAAGCATTTGCTGAGTCTTTGTCGCTTTTACCATTGTATTTTAATTTAGATGAAATTCTTCCGTAACCGACCGAGCCCAAAATTGTGGCGTCCGAAACATTGTACATATCAATCAAAACATCGGCGCCATAACCATATAAACGGCTGCGAGCCACATTAGCCCCCATAACTTTCTTTTCTTGCAAAGAACGTTCGGCAAAAAATTCTATAGAACCATAGTCCACAAATTTTACACCTGCAGTCAGACTGCCCAAATCATAATTTTCGGCAAAAGAATTTTCATAACGACCTTTTAAGTTTGGCGTCATATTGACATAGTCAAAACCCAAATATGGACGATATTCGCCGGCATTAGCCGAAGCAGCCATCAATAAACCTGCAGCAAGCAACAAATATTTTTTCATTTTGCATTCTCCTTTTAATCTATTATAATCTTTATACGACACAATTTATGACTGAAAGGTTAACACATACCTGGTTTAACAATTTTAATGCGCCGAAGCCCAAGTATCGCCGACACCGGTTTCCACCACCATTTTCACTGCTGTATCTGCCGCTTCTTCCATAATTTTTTGTAACAATTCTGCTGTTTGCTGCGCGTGTTCGGCTTTAACTTCCAGCACCAGCTCGTCATGCACTTGCAGCAGCAGACGCCCGTCCAGCTGATGTTCTTGCATCGCCTGATAAACTTTTTGCATAGCCAGTTTCACAATATCTGCCGCTCCGCCTTGTATCGGCGCATTAATCGCCGCACGTTCGGCAAATGACACAATGCGATGATTTTTGTCGTTAATCCCCAACACGGCGCATTTACGTCCCATCGGTGTTAAAACATAACCATGGCTACGGGCAAATTCTATTGTTTTTTTCATATAAGTTTTAACTTCAGGCATAACTGCAAAATATGAATCAATATATTGCTTAGCCACCTCTTTAGTTGTACCGATTTGCTTGGCCAGACCAAACTGCGAAATACCGTAAACAATACCAAAATTGATAGCTTTGGCACGGCTGCGATGTTCTCTATCCACTTCTTCCGGCTTCAATCCAAACACGCGGGCGGCCGTGGCGGCGTGAATATCAATACCTGCGGCAAAAGCCTCTTTCAAGGCTTTAACATCGGCAACCGACGCCAGCAAACGCAGTTCCATTTGGCTATAATCGGCAGCCACGATTTTATAGCCCTTACGAGCCACAAAACAAGCACGGATTTTACGCCCGATTTCCGAACGGTTCGGAATATTTTGTAAATTCGGATTAGATGACGCCAAACGCCCTGTATTCACCACCGTTTGCGAAAAAGTGGTATGCACTCTGTTATTTTTATCCTTTACATCCAGCAAAGCCGTGGTATAAGTTGATTTCAGCTTGGCATAACTGCGCCATTCCAAAATTTTGGCTGCAATTTCATGTTCTTCCGCCAGCTGTTCCAAAACTTCGGCGCTGGTGTTGTAGTTGCCTGTGCCAGCCGTTTTTTTAGCTCCGCTGAATCCCAGTTTATCAAACAAAACTTCGCCGATTTGCTTTGGAGAACCCAAATTAAATTCCATACCGGCTAAAGCAAAAATTTCACTTTCTATTGTGCTCATCTGACGAGCAAATTCATCATTCAATTCCGCCATAGAATTTTCATCAATAGTTATTCCCTCGTCTTCCATTTTCAGCAAAACTTGCAGCAAACGACGGTCGAGCATTTCATAAACATACATTTTATTCTCATGGAAAAGGCTGTCTTTCAAAATATGATAAAGCCGCAAAACAT
>USCF01000150.1 GCA_900553115.1 uncultured Alphaproteobacteria bacterium | reverse complement strand
ATTTGTTCACAACCCTGCCTACAAGTTGTTCTTTGAATACAGATAAGCAGGAGAATGAAGAAGTTTGTGATAGTGATAGTGTTGAAACGTTTGACAATGTTGCCAGAGCCGATGCACTTTCTGAGGATATTTTTTCATTCATCTGTCTTGTAGAAGGCGGAGTTTTAAATGAAAAAACCGGTGAAAACTACCACTGCGGCGCACGCTGGACCACTTGGTACGGCGTGACTACAACACCTGACGGCAAGTTCCTTAAAAAAGGACAGCGTATTCCGAAGGCAACAGCTAAGGCCTGGGCTTTTTATCATTTGCGCAAGAATGTATATCCTTTTTTGGCATACTTCGACCACAAGTTAACAGATGAGCAAATTATTGGTATTTGCTTGTTTGCTTACAATGTTGGCGGAGAAGCTTTGACTGGATATTCGGCTGAAGGTGAAAAAATTAAAGAGCCGTGCGAGTTCTTTATTGCTGTCAATAATGGCGATGCACCTGAAGAGTGTGTCAACAAAATGACAGAATACAGAAAATCCGCAGGCAAACGCGCTAACGGTCTACTCAAGCGCCATTGGGTTCAGGGAGCTGCCTACCTTGGTATTTTAACCTCCAACAATATTGGGGAGTTAGAGCCTCGTAAGTTTTACCAGACCAAAAACTTTGGTAACTATTACTGGGTAGATAAGGAACGTCAGCCTCTTGAAGATGAAAACGGATTTTACAAGATGCGTTATGATGACGCCACAGTCAATACTTTCTTCAATATGAATGAAGGTGTTAACGTAACTGTAAATTCCATTAAGTAGTAAAAAAATAGGGATAGCTTTGTATTGAGCTATCCTTATTTTTTATGGTCATAAAATTAAAGATTTATTTCACATATGATTTAACATATAAATCAAATTCATTTTGTTTGTCATTACTCCAGCCCATAATATATTTATCCCCCATCAAAAGCAAAGGAGTACCGGCTGAGCCTGTTATATTATATTGCTTTAGCGCTTTTTCAAACAATTTCATATTCCCCGGAAGTTTGATATCCAGAGCGGTCATTTTCAAAGTCGGATAGTTTGCCTTTATATATCTGGCTGCATCATGGCAATGAGGACACGTTGTCTGATAAAAGAAATAGATATTGTCTTTACTCAGCTCCGAACTGGTTGAATTTGAACAAGCAAATAAACCAAATAAACCCAAAGCACAAAAAATAGCTAAAAATAATTTTTTCATTTTGTAAAAATCCTTATTCAATGCAGCAGTCAACAGCCTTGCGAACAAATTTTTTCATTTTTGACAAGGCAGAAGACGGCTCAGCTTCAACAGGCTCTGCCTCCTTTGCCACAGGTTCAATAACTTTTTCTTTAGAAAATTCAGCGGCTTTGGTCGTAATTTTTTTCACTTCTTCCAAATCAGGCTCTATCCATTTCAGCTCTTTGGTTTCCATCATACCCATATTCAAGCCCCAAAACAGGCAATACATGTCGTATGCGGTGTTAAACATTTTATAGGCTTCTTCATCATGCCCTAAAGTTTGTTGTTTGGTGCCGACTTCCATCAGGCGCATAGATGTTGCCAGCAAATGCTTGGACATACACCATACTTCGCCCTCATAGCTTGGAATAATTTTTTGCAGCAGATTTTTACGGGTTTCACGTATGTCTTTAATCAAATCGTAGTAAGAAGTTTTGCCGGTTTTTGCCCCAGAAAACACCAGATGTTCTTCTATTGATATCAGGTTCATTATCGCGATGCTTAAATCTTGGTCAGATGATAAATCCTTTGGGTTCACCTTTTTGCTCGCGTCTATTCTTTCTACAAATTCTTTTACGTTTTCTGCTTTTTTCATATTTTTTACTCCAAAAATTTATATACTAAAAAGTAGGCGTGAAGTAAGGTAATGTCAAGGAATATTTAAGTTTTATGCTTTCTTGTTGATTTTTTTTTAAGTGCAGTTTAATCTGTATTTTAACAAAGGGGAAAATATGGGAAGTTTATTATCGTCATTTTCATTTTTATCACTCGGCAGCAGCATGCTGGGAATCACTGTTTCATTGCTATTAGCCACAATTATGTTGGCTCTATGGGCTTTAATTTTGATGGTTCTGCACCCATTGCACGCCACTATGTTTGTATTGGCCGCACTTTTTGAATATGCCCTTATTTATATTTTTGGCTTTAGCCTGTGGTTTGATTTGATAGCTTTTTTTGTGTTTTATATTTTTATTTTCGGCACCTACACTTTGCTGTTACGGCGTTGGCTTCCATTGCCTCACACCGAAATTGAACAGCTGCTGAAATTAGCCAAACTAAAAGAAGACGGCTTACTTTCTGATGATGAGTACAAAGCAGCTAAAAAGCGCTTGCTGAAAATTTAATCATCGCTTATTTGTCTGTCTATCCACAAAGAATTAA
Organism: uncultured Alphaproteobacteria bacterium; assembly: GCA_900553115.1. Classification (GTDB taxonomy): domain Bacteria; phylum Pseudomonadota; class Alphaproteobacteria; order RF32; family CAG-239; genus RUG410. The sequence continues at coordinate 637 of USCF01000150.1, read as the reverse complement.
TAAAGGCCTGCTGCCGATCATGAATTGGATCACAAGCCACCTTGCCTTCTGGATTTGTCATGCATTGGATACCGACATTGGCGGTTGTGTAGTTACCATATTTGCTGTACACATCCAGAACCAGCGGCAAAAAGTCTTCGGTTTCATAAGTGGTATCGGCGCAAAATGTTGAGGCATAAACAATATTAGAAGTGTCTTTGCGGCCAATATTTAATGTAAAGCAAGTTTGATCTCTGTCTGTTTGCATATTGGCATTGCCCGAAAAATATTGCGACGAAGCGTTTTCATCGCTGCTAAACAGTACTCCGGTAGAATTATTGGCATAAGCGGCATCTTTGTATTTTCCGCTTTGTTTATAAAATGTTTCAATATCAAAAATTGCAATAAAATCCGATGTTTCGGCTGAAGCCGCTGTTTTCATTCCGATTTCACCCAATTTTTTACTTAGCACGCGGCGGATTTGTCCGGCGTATGAACTACGAAGACTGCTGCGAAAATAAATACTTTGTCCATGGTCATCAGCCAAAGTGTTGCTTATTTTCAATTTATATGGATCTTGCGCGCAGGCTGTTAATAAGCAAATCGCCAAATAAAGCAGTTTTTTCATTGTGTTATTCTCCGTAATTTTATATTTTTT
>USCF01000149.1 GCA_900553115.1 uncultured Alphaproteobacteria bacterium | reverse complement strand
GTTACTCTGGCGGATTGCTTAATACATTTTTAAAATGGGAAGAAAACGGATGTGACTGTGATGCTGGCGAGATAGCCAGAACTCTTGAAGAACTTTATAGTTAATAAGCCACTCCTTCCGGAATGGCTTAAATATTTTATAATCATTTAAAATTTAAGATAATTGAACAACCTTCACCGTCAGAACTGCCGCAAGTCTGGCATTCGGCGAACATCTGAGAAACATTCATTTGACTTATGCATTTGCGATTTTTACCACAAAATTTACTGCCATAAAAAGAATCCCAACCGCTTTTAGTTCTATAAAATGCAAATTCCTCAATCATTTCCGACAGTGGAAAAATTAATTGTTTAATCGTCGCCACACAAAAATGATATGGATAGCTTTGCACTACTCTTCCGTCTGAACTATGTGAAATCGCTCGAGCCGGCATTCTTATTTCATAGCCAATATGTTTATCATTACCATAAACACCAATAAATATCGTGTTATTCACATCATCAACCAAATAAATACCATTTTTGCGCCAATTATCAGGTTTAAGCCCTAAAGCGGCCACTTCTTCATTAATTAAATTCTTCCCTTCTGCCGGTTTTAGCCTATCTTTATATTGAGCTAGACCTAAAATAACATCTCGATGAGATTCAACTGACTTGTTAATTTTATAATTTAACATAGCTTTGGAATATCCGGCAATACCGCCGACACTTAGTACACCGATAATAGCTAGCACCCCCAGCATTTCTATCATTGAGCGACCGCTGCACTGCCTGTTTTTAACATTTTTATTCATATTTCCAAACCTCCTAAAAACACAAAAAATAAAACCCGCTGCAAAGCGGGCGGATGTTCAGAAACCATAAAATAACAAATGGCTCGACTTATTTGGCCGAAACCTTATTCAGCCGACATCCGTCCAACGAACAGAAAATCGGCATAATTTTATATAGCCGCTATGCTAGAGCGACTGATATTTTAAAGGGTTTCCGACGCCCTAAAAATGCTATTGCATCTTCAAAACAACACTATTCGGAAAAAGATTGATTGTAAAGATATTTTTAGCTGCATACAAAAAACAGCCGCCTTATTATAAGACGACTGTTTAATCAGATTATCCTTCTTTTTGGATTTGTTCATAAAGTTTTTCGAGTTCAGAAAGATATTCTTTACCCAGATTCAAACCTTTTTGCCAAAAATCAGGCTTAGAAGCGTCAACGCCAAAATGCGCCAAGGCCTCGCGATAGTTTTCTACACCGCCGTTGCGCAGCATTTGCATATATTTTTCCGCAAATCCATCTATTGTATTGTTGAGATAAATCTCGTACAGCGTGTTGACAACACAACAAGCAAAACAATATGAATAGACATAGAACGGATACTGGAAAAAGTGCAAAATACCAGCCCACATCGGTGCCAAATTAGAAGTGTCAACGCTTTCTCCTAAGTAGCCTTTCATATATTTCAGCCACAGTTTTTCAAGCTTATCAGCAGAGATTTCACCTTTAAGACGCATGGTTGCGGCAGAGCTTTCAAAACCATGAAAAGCTATTTGACGATAGGCAGTGGCAATCATATCTTCCAGATGTTCGGCCAACAAACAAAAACGCTGCTTAGGTGTTTTTGCTTTTTTCAGCAACAAATTAAAGACCAGCTGTTCGGCAAAAATAGAAGCAGTTTCAGCTTGCGCGCAAGATTTGCGGCGTCCAAGTTCGCCCTGCTCTTTGCTCAAATATTCATGCACAGCATGTCCTAACTCGTGCGCCATAGTAATAACGCTGTCGGTTGAACCTGTAAAGTTCAAAAAGACCATCGGCATAGCGTCACCGGCCATTTCCATACAATATGCTCCACTGTCTTTGCCCTTGTAAGGATAGTAATCAATCAAATCCTCGTCAAAGAATCTTTGCGCAATGCGGGCAAATTCCGGTGAAAAAGCGTTGAAAGCCTCCAACACCAAATCTTTGGCTTGTTCAATGGTGTAAGTTTCCTGTTCTGTATTTGCAACAAACGGAAACGGCGCCATTCTGTCCCAATAAGAGATTTGCTCCAAGCCCAAAGCTTTGGCTTTCAGCTTATAATAACGCTGCGGCACAATGTTGTTACACAGCACCGTATCAACTAAATTATCCAAATCTTCCGCCTCAATGTTGTTTTCCAACACAGACTGTTCTTCCGGATAATCATAGTTATGCCATTGAGTATCAATCTGACGGCTACGCAGCAACGCGTTATAAATCAGAGCAAAAGTAGAGCGCTTTTTATCATAGTCCTTAGACAGAGCTTGACCAGCATCTTTACGGATTTTGCTGCTATCCGAACTAAGCAAGGCTAAAGCATCGCCTTCCGAAAGCATTTTACCGTTGATTTTGAATGTCATCGCCGCGCGGGTTTCATCATAAAGACGAATCCAATATTGCTCCACACTGCTTTCATCTTCAAACAACTGCTGAAGTTTGATATCAATGGTGTGCTTTTGGAAGCGATGAATTTGTTTCAGCCAAGCAAAAGTACCGGCAGGCAAAACTGTTTCCAGCTCGTCAAAATGGATATTTTCACCATTCTTCAGCCAATTAACAAAAAACACCAACTGTTTTTCAACAGAGCTTATCTTCTCGCACACATCTTGATAAAACGCCGAAATACTGGCGTTATTCAAATTTGTTGAATGCAAAAGATAAGCATAGTCATTCACTCTTCCGGCGTTAATCATCAACTCAATATAGCGCTTTAACGCCACATCAATAGCCGGAGATGTTAACTCACGCAAACGATATTCATAAAAAATACGAAAATCTTTTACATCATCTAACACTCTTTCCATTGTTTTTTCCGCCATAGCTTGAGAAGCGAAAACTACGTTTAAGTTCCAATTTTTATTCATAATGATAAAAGTTAAAAATAAAACATAAAAAAATCTTTAGAAACAAATGATATTCTATTTTTTGTCTAAAGTCAAGTTTATATATACAAAAAAAGCCGTCTTTTTTTATAAGACAGCTTTTTTCTTTCAATCTAAAGCAGACAGAGCATTTTTTATATAAGCTTCGCAT
>USCF01000148.1 GCA_900553115.1 uncultured Alphaproteobacteria bacterium | reverse complement strand
ATAAATAAATATTTGAATGTTGGAGGCACATATGTTTAAACTTATAAGTGATACTTCATGTGACTGGATTAAGGAGTACGCACCTTGCAGTTTTTTATACAAAAATTCACAGTCTTCTACTAAATTATCAACAATTTCTAAAATCACCAAAGCTTTAACTTGGTTATATTCATGGCTGGTGTCATTTCGTCGGTCGTAATATTCACGCCATTTTTCCCAAGAATGAATAAATCCGTATCCTTCCATAAAACGGAAAATATTGTTCATAGTCAGTTCTTCGTCTTTTTTACCGTATTCCAATTTCAGAAATTTCTTCATTGTTTTCCAAGCGGTTTCAACTGTATATTCATAACGTTTTATACAGGCGTCGGCGATATATTCTTTCATTATTTCCGAATCAGCGGCTTTGTAATCTTTGGAGCAGTTTTTTAATGTTGAAATACAGTTTTTTAAAATTATCAGGACTAAATTTGATTTATTCATTTTATCCTCACTATGATGCTATTGCTGAATTTATCACATTGAAAATTAAAAGTATAGGCTTATTTTTTCTATATCTTACAATCTTGTGAAAGCTGATAGTTATGCAATATTAATATTCCAGCAAATTGCTGCATAAGCCACCAAGCAAACCACAGACATAGAGTAGGGCCATGATTTTTAAATTTTGTTTTAGCGGGCGATTTACTCTGAACAGCACCAACAATCCAACGCCGCCGCTGACTAAGCTGCCGCTCATCATGGTACTGAAGTCAATATAGTTTAAGATAAACATCTGAGTCAAAATAACAGAAGCGGAGCAGTTAGGAATTAATCCTATTAAAGCGCTGAACATTTCTCCGAACAATGGATATTGCAAAAGTTGCGGCAATTTATCAGAATTGCCGTAATATTGCAGACAGATATTCAAAATTAGGCTGACAATCAAAATAAACAGTGTAATGCGCACAGAATGATAAAGCGCAGGTTTCCATAGCGGTTCGTTTTCTTCACAATGGCAATGCTCATTTTGACAGAGAGTTTCAATATCCGGCTCCGGCAAAATATGATGCTTTTTAAATGTAAAGTCAATTAAATAGCCAAATACTATTCCGCACACTGCTTTGTAGCCGATAATTAACGCAATCAGAGATAATGGAGTTTCATAAGAAACTAAAATCGGCAATAGCTCGTCTGAGGTGGAAAGAAAAATTGCTATCAGTGTACCAATCGTTATCACGCGGGCGGCAAATAAATTAGCAGCAACAACCGAGAATCCGCATTGCGGTAAAACGCCCAAAACTGCGCCGACTAAAGGCCCAGCCTTAGAAGCTTTTTGAATAGCCGCAGTGGTTTTATCCGAAGTTTTGCGTTCTAAATATTCCAAAAACAAATAAGTGATAAACAAAAACGGAAAAATCTTTACATTATCAATTATAGTTTCTGCCAATATTTCTAACATTTTATAATTCTCCCTTTTGCTAGGTATATAGTTTATTGTCGGTAATTATGCAAGGCAAAAAGAAAGAGGTACGTTATAAAAAACGTACCTCTTTGGTTTAGAAGATTATTAAGATTCTAAAATTTAGGTTTTAAATCTCAATGTGTTTAGGTCGAACTAGTAACGATTAAGCCGGATTACAAGCGTCAATGCGCTCAATTGCGGCTTTTTCTGTGTCTGTCAGATCCAAGTCATCAACGTCGTTCGGCGCGGTGGCTTCTTGCGATTTTGCTGCGGATCCGTTCTCATCTACATAAGCAATTGTTTTCACAATCTTGTCAAAAGTGATGTGTGGCTTACGAGTGTAGAACACAACAGTAGGTTTCTGAGAGAAAATCTCACGAGCGGCAATCTTGACATCATGAGCAGTCACATTGTAGAGATTGCTGATGATACTGTCAACATCATAATCGATGTTGCGGCCAAGTAAAGACCAAGCAGCTTCCACAGAACGAGGAAGAGCCTCGTTAGAGATGCAAAGGCGCTCGATAGCGGCACGGGAACGGGTTGTTTCCATACGGCGGTCAGAAGCCTCGCTGGTCTGCAAACGTTTGATGTTCTCAAGTACAATATTGACGGCTGTGTCAAAGTTGCGCTTGCCAAAACACTTAAGGGTAATGCACAAAGTGCGAAGACCAAAGTATCCGGCAATCTTTACTGTTGTATCAGCCTCAATCTTTGCCTCTGCGGTAGAGCGTTCGAGGCGACCAGCGAGCATACTCATCAGAATGTTTGTTTCTGCGGTGTTGTACTCCTTAGGAAGATACCAGCCAAAGCGAGCAACGCGACTGTTGCCTTCACCTTGAATGAACTGGAAACCACCTGTGTAACTGAGATTGCAGTCTGCATTCTTGTTGCCGGCAGGAAGCTTGCCAAAGTACTTCTCAACAACATCAGCCACTTCGTCAATGTCCTCTTCTGGACCACAGTAGCTAATGACGATGTTACCACCAACAAAGTTGTCTTCAATGTACTTTGCAACGTCCTTAGTGGTCAACTCCTCGAGTTTTTCAAGATACTCATCAGTCTGCCACAAGGTGCTGTTGCCAAAAGCAGTGTGCTTGTAGGCCAGCTTAACCTGACGCTCAGGAAGCGGAGCCATGTCCTCAGTGTGCTTGACAATGTCCGCAACAGCAGAAGCCAGAGAAATCTGGGTAACCGGAATCTTGACACAACCCTTGAACAAAGCCTTGATAGCCTTGTTTATTGTGTTTACGCCGTCTGTGTTACGAAGTACAAAGGAGGTCATAGAACCTCCGACAATTGACCCGAGCTTAGAATTGCTTGCGACAATCTTCTCATAAACACCTGCGATACCTACTCGAGGCTCGTTCATATGACCGCTCTTGAAGGTCAAAGATACTTCCTCAAACTTGTTCACATCCTTACATACGATAGTCAAACCGTTGTTCAAAATCTTTTTCATACGCTAATAATTAAAAGGGTTAATAATTTATTTGATAACGTCAGGTATATGTTTATTTTTGACAAAAGTCAAGAACTTTATTTAAAATTTTTTAATTTTTTGTCATTTTGTGTGTAAATTACATTTTTGTCAATAGGATTGTAGCCATCTATAGTTTCGGCGTAATGCAAAAGTTTCTCC
>USCF01000147.1 GCA_900553115.1 uncultured Alphaproteobacteria bacterium | reverse complement strand
TATAAATTGTATAAAACAGGTTGTTTTTTTAGATTATCACATTAAATATATTGTATTTAGACATAAAGCCTATGGAGATTGAAATGAAAATTGGTATTATAGGAGCCGGTTTTGTCGGTAGCACAACAGCATATTCATTAGCCACAAACGGAATAGTTCGGGAAATAGTTTTGATAGACATTAACCGCAACCGAGCAGAATCCGAAGCGCTGGATATCACCCACGCAACGCCCTACTCTTTTCCTTGTCAGTTAAAATCTGGAACTTATGCCGATTTGGAAGGCGCTGACATTATAATCATAACCGCTGGAATCCACCAAACTCCGGGGGAAAGCAGACTCAATCTGTGGGAGCGCAATATTGCCATATTCAAAGATATTATAAAAGGAATTGTCAGTTATGCTGCCGACGCCATAATTTTAATAGCATCTAACCCTGTTGATTTATTGACCGCCTACACCATATCCGAAGCCCGTCTGCCGGCCAGCCGCATTATTGGCTCTGGAACAATTCTGGACACTGCTCGTTTGCGCACAATTTTGGGACAGTATCTAAAATTGGCACCGCAATCTATTCACGCTTATGTACTTGGCGAACATGGCGACAGCGAAGTTTTGATTTGGTCGGCTGCTTTGGCTGGAAATATGCCGTTGGAAGCTTATGCAGCCGAAGCCGGAATATCACTGAATGCCGAAATTAAAAATCACATAGACAGTGAAGTCCGCAATTCGGCCTACAAAATCATTGTCGGTAAAGGCGCTACTTATTATGGTATTGCTTCCGGACTTACCCGAATATGCAAGGCAATCGCCTATAATGAAAACGCCATCTTAACCGTTTCGGCACATCAAGAAGAAATTGAAGGTGTCAAAAATATCTGTCTTTCTTTGCCAACGGTTATCAATAGAAACGGAATAAGCCGAGTATTATATCCAGAACTTTCGGCTTCGGAGCACGCTTTATTGCGGCAAAGCGCCAAAAAAATTCAAGACTATCTGCATAACTAAAAAAATATTGCCAAAGCCTTATTTTTTCTTTATATATAGGGGCGAGGTATAAATATGGCAGAAATAATCACATTCGGTTGCCGCTTAAATGCGTATGAATCCGAAGTTCTAAAAGAAAAATTGAAAGATATTGATAATCTGATAGTTGTCAACACCTGCGCTGTTACCGGCGAGGCTGAAAGACAATGCCGGCAGACAATTCGCAAGCTTCGCCGTGAGAATCCGCAAGCTAAAATCATTGTGACCGGCTGCTCAGCGCAAGTAAGTTCTGCCAAACTGGCTAATATGCCGGAAGTTGATATGGTTTTAGGCAACAAAGAAAAAAAAGAAATAGAAAAATATGCGGCAGCTTTAACAACACAAAAATCCAAAGAAATTGTAAGCGATATTGCCGATGACGTTTCTTGCGACGATTTTATGATTACCGGATTTGAAGGCCGTCACAAAGCTTTTTTGCAAATTCAGCAAGGCTGCAATCACCGCTGCACATATTGTATTATTCCGTATGCGCGCGGACACAACCGTTCGGTGCCGCTACCGCTGATTATAAAGCAAATCAAAGAACTTTTAGCACAAGGTTTTAAAGAAATTTGCCTGACCGGTGTGGATATTTGTTCGTATGAACCATCTTTCAGCGGTGTAGTAAAAGATATTTTGGAGCAAATTCCAGAACTTCCGGTGTTGCAGTTTGGCTCGCTTGACCCAGCGGCAATAGATGATGATTTTATCAATTTATTAGGTAAATACAGCAATATAGATTCGCATTTTCATTTTTCGATTCAATCCGGTGACAATCTGATTTTGAAACGCATGGGGCGCCGACACAGCCGTGAAACCGTGATAGATTTATGTAAGAAAATCCGCAAAATTAGACCAAACGCCACCTTTGGCGCTGATTTTATCTGCGGTTTTCCAACCGAAACGGAAGAAGCGTTTGCCAACACCTGCAAATTGGTTGAAGAAGCAGGCTTGAGCAAGCTGCATGTTTTTCCATATTCGGAACGAGAAGGCACACCAGCGGCACGTATGCCGCAGCTGCCGATGGAAGAACGCCGCCGCCGAGCCGCCGTTTTGAGAGAATTAAGCAAGGAATAAGTATATGAGTTTTTGGCAAAAATTAGGTTTTAGATTAAAAAAATCATCTGATAAAATCGGCGGAGGATTGAGCGATATATTTAATAAAAAGAAACTGGACTCCGCCACATTGGAGGAGCTGGAGGATTTATTACTGACCTCCGATATGGGAATAAAAGCCACAACTAAACTGCTTGATGATTTTGCCGCACAAAAACAAAACAAAGATATATCAATTGAAGAAGTCAAAAACCTTTTAGCACAAAAAATTGAAGATATTTTAAGACCTTGCGAACAAAAATTTTTGATTGCCGAACATAAACCATATGTTATTTTAATGGTAGGAGTAAACGGCGCCGGAAAAACTACCACAATCGGCAAATTGGCGGCAAAACTGCAAGCACAAGGCAAAAAAGTTTCGTTTATCGCTGGTGACACTTTTCGCGCCGCCGCGGTTGAACAGTTGAAAGTTTGGGCAAATCGACTTGATATTTCTGTTTTTAGCGGACCTGACGGCTGTGACAGCGCCGGTTTGTGCTATGACGGGTTGCAGCAAGCTTTAAAAAACGGCGATGACGTGGTGTTTATAGACACCGCCGGACGTTTACAAAACAAAAACGGATTAATGGACGAGCTGAAAAAAATTGTGCGCGTTATGCAAAAAGTTATCCCCGACGCGCCACATAAAGTTTTATTGACCATAGACGCCACAACCGGACAAAACGCCCTTTCACAAATTCAAATTTTCAAAGACATATCCGGTGTAAACGGCCTAGTGGTCACCAAACTAGACGGTTCTTCCAAAGGCGGCGTGCTTGTTGCGGCGGCCGAAGAATTCAAACTGCCCATATATTTTGTGGGCGTGGGAGAGCAAATAGAAGATTTAGACGCATTTAGCGCCCATGATTACGCCGCCGCCCTACTCGGTTTATAAAAAGTTTCACTTAATTATTTTGTTTTATTAAAATTTTTATGTTATGAATATTTTTAGAAAATTGCAAAAGGACT